>DATKRJ010000084.1:0-28628 GCA_035532355.1 Thermomicrobiaceae bacterium
CGCGATCGACGCGGCGGTCGCAACCATGTTCGCTCTGTCCGTGGTCGAGCCGATGATGACCACGATCTTTGGCGCCGGCTTCCTGACGATCCGACTGGCCGACGGCACGGTGACGACGATCGACAACTACGCGACGGTGCCCCTGGCCGCGACCGAGGCGATGTTCACGCCGATCCGAGGGTCGCTGGACAACGACGTCGAGGGGGGATTGAACGACAGCGGCTACCTGGCGGTGGCTACCGGCGGCACGCTGCTCGGCTGGGCGACGGCGGTGGAGCGGTACGGGCGCCTGCCGCTTCCGGTCGTGGTCGGCCCAGCGGTGCGCTTCGCCCGCCAGGGCTTCCGCGTCAGCCCCTACCTCAACATGCTGATCCGGATGGCCGAGCCCGGGCTGCGGCGCTTCGCCGACAGCGCCGCGGTGTTCCTGCCCGGCGGCCGGCCGGCGCCGGTTGGTGGCGTGATCCGGAGGACCACCTACGGCGACACGTTGGAGCGCGTGGCGGCCGAGGGCCCCGACTTCCTCTACCGCGGGCCGCTCGGACGCGCCATCGCCGACGACATGGCGCGCAACGGTGGGCTGATCAGCACCGACGACCTGACGCAGTACCGGATACACCAGCGCGCTCCGGTCCGCGGCACCTACCGCGGCTATGAGATCGTGTCGATGGCTCCCGCGTCGTCCGGCGGGACCCACATCGTGCAGATGCTCAACATCCTCGAGGGGTTCGACCTGGGTGAGATGGGTTTCGGCACGGCGGAGACCGTCCACATCATCGCCGAGGCGATGAAGATCGCTTTCGCCGATCGCTTCCGCTACATGGCCGACCCCGAGCGGGTACGCGTGCCGGTCGACTGGCTCACCTCCAAGGAGTACGCGGCGGAGCGCCGGAGGGAGATCGATCCCGGTCGCGCGCGGGCGTACACGGCGGCGACGGCTCCCGACGGTGAGGGGTTCTGCACCACGCACTGCTGCGCGGTCGACGCCGACGGGAACGCGGTCTCCACGACCCAGACGCTGAACGGTGCCTTTGGCTCGAAGGTGACGGTGCCAGGCACGGGGATGCTGCTCAACAACTGCATGCATCTGATGGACCCGGCGCCGGGGCGCGCCAACTCGATCGCGCCGGGCAAGCGCATCCTCTCCTCGATGTCACCCACGATCGTGCAGAAGGACGGGCGCCCGTTCATGGCGATCGGTACGCCGGGAGGCGTGCGCATCTTCGGTTCGGTGATGCAGGCGATCATCAACGTGATCGACCACGGCATGACCCTCCAGGAGGCGGTCGAGGCGCCGCGCCTCTGGGACCGCGGGCCGGTTCTGGAGCTAGAGCAAGGCTTCGACGATCTGGCCGGGCTCATGGCCGCCATGGAGGCCCGCGGGCACGTGGTCGAGACGCCGCTGAAGGTGGCGGGCGGGATGAACGGGGTGTTGGTGGACCCTGAGACGGGCCTGCTGCACGGCGCGGCCTGCTGGCGTGCCGACGGCGCGCCGATGGGTTTCTCGGGCGGCGACGCCATCGTGGAGAACATGCAGGACGCCGGCATCCCGATCTGACGCACCCGGGCGAACTCTCGAGCGCATTGTGCGCGTGTCGCTCTCGCGCGGCGGATCGGTGTAGGCTTACCGATCAGGACGGGCTGCCGCGTCATGGAGGGCCAGCGCGATGGATCGAATTGCCACCCCATCGACCGCCACTACCGATGCGCCACGACGCCGTGCGGTGGGGGAGCTCCGGCAGCGCGGGGCGGTCTTGCTGGTCTCCTGCTACGAGCTGGGGCACCAGCCGCTCAACCTGGCCTTTCCGCTGGCGTATCTGCGCCGGGCGGGCTACGACCCGATGGCCGTCGACACGGCAGTCGACGACCTCGACGACGCGACGATCGAGCGAGCGCGGCTGGTGGCTGTCTCGGTGCCGATGCACACGGCGCTGCGGCTCGGCACCCAGATCGCGCGCCGGGTGCGCCGGGCCAATCCGCGGGCCGCGATCTGCTTCTATGGCCTGTACGCCTGGCTCAACGCCGATCACCTGCTGCGCGAGCACGGCGACTTCGTGATCGGCGGCGAGTACGAGCGTCCGCTGCTCGATCTGGTTGAGGCGCTCGACCGTGGCGGGCCGACGCCCGCGAGCGTCGGGGTCGTGGGTCGGAGCGCGATCCCTTCACTGGCGCGTATCGACTTCCCGCTGCCAGAGCGCTCAGACCTGCCGCCGATGCGCAGCTACGCGCACCTGTTGATCGACGGCGTGGCAGTCCCGGCCGGCTACACTGAGACGAGCCGCGGCTGTCACCACACTTGCCTGCACTGCCCGGTGGTCCCCGTCTACCGGGGGCGCTTCTTCGCGATCCCGCGCGAGGTCGTGCTGGAGGATATCCGCCATCAGGTGCGCGGAGGCGCCGGTCACATCACCTTCGGCGACCCGGACTTTCTCAACGGGCCGACCCACGCGCTGCGCATCTGCCGGGCGCTCCACGCCGAGTTCCCGCGGGTGACCTTCGACCTGACGACGCGCATCGAGCACATCCTGCAGCACCGCGAGCTCTTCCCAGAGCTAGCCGCGCTCGGCTGCGTCTTCGTCGTCTCGGCCGTGGAGTCCGTCAGCGAGACGGTGCTGGAGGAGATCGACAAGGGACACACTCGTGCCGGCGTGGTG
This sequence comes from Thermomicrobiaceae bacterium, assembly GCA_035532355.1. Classification (GTDB taxonomy): domain Bacteria; phylum Chloroflexota; class Chloroflexia; order Thermomicrobiales; family Thermomicrobiaceae; genus DASSZN01. Next base: position 2,652 of record DATKRJ010000084.1, read on the forward strand.
GAGGCGCTGGGGGTGCTCGAGGCGGCGGGCATCGCGATGCGCCCGTCGCTGCTGCCGTTCACGCCCTGGACGACGATCGACGACTACCGGGAACTGCTGTCGTTTGTCGAGGAGCACGACCTGGTCGAGAACGTCGACCCGGTGCACTTCTCGATCCGGCTGCTGGTGCCGCCGGGATCGGCGCTCCTCGACCGGCCCGAGACCGCGCGGTGGATCGGCCCCCTCGACGAGGCGGCCTACACCTACCGTTGGGAACACCCCGACCCACGCGTCGACGCGCTGCAGCGGGAGGTCGCGCGCATCGCCGAGGCGGCTGCCGAGCGCGACGAGTCTCCGGAGTCCACCTTCGCCGCGATCAAGTCGGCGGCCTGGTCGGTCGCGGGTGCGGCAGCCCCGCCACCGAAGCCCTCGTCGAGGGTTCGGCGCCGGCCCCCACGGCTGACCGAATCGTGGTTCTGCTGAGCGGAGCCGACCGCGGACCAGTTGGCCCGCTGACCCACCCCTCAACCTCGGCACCACCAAGGCCGCCCGGTGACGGGCGCTCTGGCACGCACGGTGGGAACGGGCGCGCTCGGACGCGGGTCGTCCGCCGCGGCGCTCGCCGTCCGGCGTGCCGCTGAGTAAGATTCCGGGCACGACACGCCAACTAACCCGTCTCTCGCCTCGGATTCGGCGATGGCGCGCGCAACACCCGGTCCGTTTTTGGGCGTACCGTAGCGGCGCGCATGAGGGGGACGTCGATGGTGGTGCCCGGACGCGACAGTGGTACACCGCCCAACCTGGCGGCGCTCCTCGGCCAGGTCGGCCAAATGCGGGGCTCCGGTCCCCGCCGACGCGGACCGTTCGGCTGTGTCGGCTGCCTGGGTATCCTGGGGGTGATCCTCGTAGGGACCTATTCGGCGTTCCGCTTCACGCCGTTGCCGATCCTCGTCTACGTCAACCCGCTGCCCTACTTCGGTCAGTACAGCTGGGTAGTGCACCCGGGCCAGACCGCGGTCAACGCGATCGCCTTCTCGCCCGATGGGCGTCTCGTCGCATCCGTCGGCGAAGAGCACACCCTTGACGTCTGGGATGCGTCGACCGGGCGGACGGTGTCGACCTACCGGGCGGCTCCCAACACGATCGCTGCGCTCGTAGTGTGGTCCCCCGAAGGCAACGCGGTAGCGATTGGAGACAGTGCTGACGCGCTGATCGTCGTCGACGCCGTGTCCGGTCAGAAGCGCTTCAACGTACCCGGCTTTGGCAGCTCTGGCTCGATCGCCTGGTCGCCCGACGGCAAACGCATCGCCACGGCCGACCAGGGTACGGTGCGCCTCTGGGACGGCGCCTCCGGATTCTCCATCCGCAGCTTCGACGCGCCCACGGCCGATGTCGTCGCGTGGTCACCGGACGGCACCTACCTCGCGGCGGCCGGACAGAACGGTGACCTTTGGGTCTGGTCGGGCTCGACACCGCAGCCGGTCCTGACCATCCCGCACCAGACGCTCTTCGACTTCGCGGAGTCGGTGCGGTGGTCGCCGGACGGGAAGCGGTTTGCCCTCGCGATCTCCTCCCAGACCGACGCGCACGTGAGCGTCTACGACGTCCCGGCCGGAACAGTGACGTTAACGTACCGGGTCGACCGGACCCACTCCGCGAGCCTGGTGGCCGCGTGGGCGCCCGACAGTCGACGCCTGGCCATCGGCGGGACTACCGACGGCAGCGCCACGATCTGGGATGCCGCGACCGGGCAGAAGCTGCGCTCCTATGGAGGTCACGGCACCGTCGACATCCTCACCCGAGACTACGGGAGCACCAGCCACCTGACGGTGGTCGAGGTGCTGTCGTGGTCCCCCCGCGGGACGCTCATGGCCACCCTGGGTAGCGACGACTCGGTGCAGGTCTGGAACCCCGACGACGGCCGACCGGTCTACGTCTACGACACGGAGTCCGGCTACACCCGGTCGACGCCGAACGGCGCGCTCACGATGGCGTGGTCGCCGGACGGCACGCGAATCGCGGTCGGCGGCGACCGGTTCGCCGAGATCTGGAAACCCCGCTAGCCTGCCCGCGGTCGGTTGCCGGCGCCGGTTTCGCCGTGCGACCATCCGCAGTTGACAGGCAGCGGCTGTGGAGGTGTACATGGTGAGTGATCTACCGGAGGGGTTCCGCAACACCGAGGCGTACTATCACCTGATTCTCGAGCGCGTGCCGCCGCGACCGGAGCCGGCGTTCGACGCGCCCGAGATGCAGGAGCGCGTCTGGGGGCGACGCTGGGGTGTGGTCAACGATGTCGGGCGGCTGCGCCTGGTCGCGGTCCACCGTCCTGGAGACGAGATGCGGGTGATCGACACGAGCAAGTTCGACCCCGAGATCGGCGCCTACATCGACGACGAACAGCAGTGGTACTGGCGCGACGCGCAGGGTCCCAATCTGCGCCGGATGCAGGACGAGCACGACGGACTCGTGGCGACCCTGCGCGACGAAGGCGTGGAGGTCATCTACAACGACGCGCCCGCGCACGACTCCCACGCGGTCTTCCAGCGCGACAGCGCGATCGTGCTCAGAGGCGGGGCCGTCGTCTGCCGGATGGGGTTGGTGAGCAGAGGCCGGGACTATGGGCGGCGCGGCGAGGAGCTCCACGTCACGCGGCTGCTGGCAGGTCTTGGCATGCCGATCCTGCTGACTATCCAGGGCGCCGGCCTGCTCGAAGGCGGCTCGTTCGCGTGGCTCAACGAGACGACGGCGGCCGTGGGCATGGCGCCGCGCCAGAACGAGTCGGGCGTGCGGCAGTTGGAGCACGTGCTGGCCGAGCAGGGCGTGCGGCTAATCCGGGTACCACTGACCGGCTTCGCCATGCACCTCGACGGCGCCTTCATGATGGTCGACCACGAGACGGCGCTGCTGAACATCCCGCAGCTTCCCTACTGGTTCCTCGACACGTTGCGGGAGCTGGGCATCCAGGCGATCCCGATCTGGCCTACCGACCGCAAGGCGATCAACTGCCTGGCGGTGCGTCCCGGGAGGGTGGTCATGGTCGACGGCTGCCCGCGCACGGTCGAACGTCTCACTGACGCCGGGGTCGAGGTGGTCGAGATTCCCTATGACGAGATCCTGAAGAACGGGGGCGGCATCCACTGTTCGACGTTGCCGCTGGTACGCGATCGCGACTGAGGCCGCGCGGCGCGCCCGACAGCCCTGCATCGCCCGGTGGAACGAGTTCTGCATCTACGTGGGCGGACAGGCCTCGGCTCGGGTTCTCCCGGCGGCCGAACCGGGCGCGCAAGCGCGGACCGAATGGTGGAAAGCACGATGGAAGACAAACGGGTCAACGACGGCGGTGTCCACTACTGCGAGGCGTGCGGGCGCGTCGTCCCCGCCAGCGGTGCGCGTCAGGTCGCCACGCGGACGCTCTGTCTGCAGTGCGCGCTGGCCTGGAAACTGAACAAGCGGGGTGACTGGCCGCCGCCGGGCTACGTCTGGGACGGGACGCGCTGGCGGTTCGACGTGGCCGGCACGACCACACGGTCGTACGTCGGCTACCAGCCGACCGATCGTGAGCTGCAGTGGTGGTGCTTTCTGTCCTGGCTGGCCGCCACCGGTCGGGTCAAGGTCGGGGCCGACGAGGGCGCGGAGACGAGCCCGGCGGCAGGCTAGCGCGGTTGGCGAACGTCTCGACCGGTCCGGGGCGTGCGGAGCACGGGCGTGGGGTGAACCACCGCGCTCGCGGCGAGAAACCGGCTGAAGACGGCTGAGTCCCGGACAACCGTTTCGAGAAACGTGGTAGCGTGCCGCATGTCCGGATGGGAGGCCCGGCCCTCTCCTTATCCGAACGTGACGCCGGATCCACCAGTGCGCGGACGATCAGGGCCTCCTGGACCACCACTCTCCATGCCGTCATTCGTATTTGACGATCAACTCGGACAGCGGCCGTCGCGGGCGGCGTCTCGGGTCGGCTGCGGCGTATCCGAGCGTCAGCAGCGCGTGCGGCGTGAGCGTCTCCGGCAGCCCCAGCGCCTCCCGCGCGATGTCCGGGCAGAACAGCGGAGCGCACATCCAGCCGCCGTCCAGGCCGAGGCGGTAGGCCATGAGCAGCGCGTTCTGCACCGCCGCGCCGAGGCTCTGGATCGCCATGATCGTCTCCGCGGCCTGTCGCTCCGGGTCGGGGTAGCGGTCGAGGTCCTCGCGATAGAGGCAGACGAGAACGAGGATCGGCGCCTCGAGCATGCGGCGCCGCGAGCCGGCCAGCCGTCGTGCGACGATCTCCGGCTCCTGGCCGTCCATGGCGAGGTTGTGTACCCAGGCCTCGGCCATGGCGTCGGCCAGACGCTCCCTGGAATCCGGGGTTGTGAGCACGACGAAGCGCCATGGCTGAGTACCATGGGGAGAGGGTGCCCAGGCGGCCGCCTCGATGATGCGCTCGACCACTTCTCGTGGGACAGGGTCGGGGCGCAGGTGACGCACCGAGCGGCGGCCGCGGATGAGGCCGTCGAGGTCGAGCGCTCGCTCGGCGGGAACGCCGCGCCTGGAGCCGGCGTCCGGCATGAGTTCGGGCGATGCTCCCTGAGCGTCGGGATCAAATGGCAGCATTCGCCAGCCCCAGTCGACCCAGCTCGTCCAAATCCAAACCGGTGTCGAGATCCAGCCCGGTACCCCGAGACCGGTACTCGCAGACGGGGAGTCCTCGGGCCGTCGCCGCGATCCGGTGGCGCTCGAGGCTGCCGTCGCCGAAGGCAGTCGGGAGCGCTGTCGGTGGGCGCAGGGCCATGGCGTTCGTGCCGCGCCCGTGGCGGTCCGGCGCCAGGACGACACCGGGATCGTCGCAGGCCGCGACCAGGGCGTCGACGTCAGAGCCCGACAACAATGGCAGGTCAGCGAGCACGACGAGCAGGGTATCGGCGGCGCGGGCCAGCGCCTGGGCCCGGCCCAGCTCGATCGCCTCGTTGAGCCCCCGCCCGACCTGCCGGATGCCGCTAGCGCCGCGCCCGTCCGCGAACTCCAACACCGCCGGATCGGGAGAGACGACGAAGACGCCCTCGACCAGCGCCGCGCTCCGCAGCGCGCCGAGCACGCGCTCCAGCAGGTCGAGTACCAGTGCGGACCGCTCCCGGGGTGTCAGTCGCCCGGCGAGCCGGCTCTTGGCGCTCTCGAGTCGCTGCACGGGAACGACGGCCAGCGTCGTCACCGCGCGGCCCGCCTCTCGATGCGCGCGGCGAACGCCAGCGTCTCGATGGCCAGGCAACGTCGATCATCGTCGTCGCGCATGATCGTGTCGGTCACGTGCACGGCGATGCCGAGGCCGGCGACGCGTTCGGCCAGTGCGGCGTCCTGAACGTCGATGACGAGACCGTCCAGGAAGTCGGCATAGAGCGCGGCGACACCCACGGCGGAGACCTCGTGCCCCAGCGTCGCGAGCATCCGGTCCGCCGGCCCCTTCAGCGCCTGACCGCCCACGATGGGGCTCACGGCGACCACCGGCACGCGGGCCCCCCGGAGATGGTCCCGAAAGCCGGGGACCGCCAGGATCGGGCCGATGCTGACGATCGGATTGGACGGGCAGAGGACGATCACGTCCGCGGACTCGAGCGCGGCCGCGACCGCGCGCGTCATGGTGGACGACTCAATGCCCGCCAGGCGCACGCCCAGCACCTCGTCCTCGTGCCCGCGCCGGACGAAATAGTCCTGGAAGTCGAGCTCGCCCTCCGACGTCCGCAGCATGGTGGCCACCGGCTCATCCGCCATCGGCAGGATCGCGGCGGCAATGCCGAGCGCGACCCGCAGCTCCTCGGTAATCGCCGTGATCCGATCGCCGTGGCCGAGCGCCTCGCTGCGCAGGAGGTGCGTAGCGAGGTCCTTGTCCCCCAGCCAGAACCAGGCGTCTCGCCCGAAGCGATGGATCATCTCGAGGGCGGCGAAGCTGTCGCCGCGCAGGCCCCAGCCGGTCTCCGGATTCGCCAGGCCGGCGAGGGTGTACATGACGGTGTCGAGATCCGGCGAGATGTGCAGGCCGAAGAGGGTGAAGTCGTCGGCGGTATTGACGACCAAAGACAAGCGTTCGTCGAGCCCGGCCAGGACCAGTCCGTGCGCCAGTTTGGCGCCACCGACCCCTCCGGCCAGCGCGACCACCCGCGTCGATTCGTGCCCACCGACGTCCGCCACTTCGGCCCACCCCTCACCTGCGCGTCGCATATCCGCGCAGATCCTACGCGAGCGGGCGTGTCGCGACCAGCGCGGACGCCGTTGAGACCAGCACGAGATCCCGTGCCCGCCAGCCCGCGAGCAGCAATCTTGCGCGTGGGCATTGCGAATGCGAACGTTTCGCTCTACACTGGTGTTCCTTTCCGTTAACAGCACACGGCCAAGGTGACGGAGGGTCCCATGGCAAGTGAGCAGCACTCGCTGGTAGAGACGATCCTCTCCCATCTCTGCGGTAAGGGGATCTACGGCGACGTGACGGAGTGGTGCGAGATGCGCCACGACTGCGTCTACGTCGTGACCTGCCCGGAATGCAACGACACGTTCACCCTAGTGGAGGACGAGTACGAGGCGCTGGTGCGGCGCAGCGAGGAAGTCGGGCTGGCCTGCGGGATCCGCCCGCTGCCGGTCTAGCGGTCCGCGGGCACTGATCTGTCGCCGCGCCGCGCCAGACGGGCGATGACTTCGACCAGGCCCTCGGCGGCCTCCCGGAGCGATGGCGGCGGCTCGTCCGCATCCGATGACGGTAGCGGGCCGAAGTGGTGGAGGCGCGCGGGCGGGACCCGTTCCCGGTAGGCATCGGCGTCGTCGACGCGTCCGATCAGCACCGCCGAGTAGGCGGCGGGCCGTCGCGCGGCGAGGTCGCCGGGAGCGAGCGGGGCGCCCAGGCCGCTGTCGATGAGATACGTCTGCAGGTGCGTCCGCGTCAGGGAACCGACCGCCAGCACCAGGTCGGCCGGGGCATCATGCTGCACCAGCGCGACGTCGGCAGTCGCGAGCGCGCCGCCCAGCCACTCGACGAGTTCGAGCCCGGAGCGCGGCGGCACGGTCCGGTAGTGAAGCGCCGGATGGTCGGCGCGGAAGGCGTCGACGCCCCGGGCGCCCTGCTGCTGGAGCAGCGCCACGACCGCCGGGTTCGCCCGCTCCTCGACGCAGACGGCATCCAATCCACGGCGGGCCAGCGCCGCGGCCAACGCGCGAAACAGGTGCGCGTCCGGATTGCCGACCGTCGAGATCACGGACCGAGTGAAGATCACCCACCGCCGGGGTTCGAACTGGCCCATCGACGCTCCCCGCCGTCTCCCGTGTTCAGTGCGCGCATGAATATGCGAGTAGTAGCGAAGGGGACCCGATTGGCCGGTCCCCTCGTGCGATCGCGATCGTGCCAGGTGGAGCGACACGCGCCGGGCGCGCTACTCTTCGTGGCGTACGTGATCCGCGCGTACCGCGCTCGGATCGACCTTCGGCCGGTTGATCACGTTGACCACATCGCGCACTCCCTCGACGCCTCGCACGCGCCGCTCGACCTCGGTGGCCACCGACGGGTCGTCGACGTGCCCGTGGAGATAGACGACGCGTTCGACGGTGTTGACGTTCAGGTCGCCCTTGGGGATGCCTGGATCGCGGAACACGATGCTCATGACGCGGTCGGTGATGAACCGGTCCTCGTCGGGCACCTCGTCACGGTCCTGGGCGCCGGCCAGGCGGTGCCGGGTGCCACGCGCCACACCGGACAGGTACTCCGCCTTCTTGGGCAACGACTCGGTGACCAGTTCGTCGACGCTGCTCCCCAGGCGCGCGGCCTGATCGCGGGCCAGGGCGCGCCGGCGCCGGCCCGAGCGGGGATCGAACACGAACATCGCGCCTGCCCCGACTGCCATCCCCATCAGAAGGCCGGCGCCCAACCTTCCCCGCCCGCTCGTCTGCTGTCGTGCCATGGTCGGCCTCCTCGCCGTCACTGGGTCACGTGCGCTCCATCCGCCCACGTGCTCCGCGCGATGCCCCGTGAGGCACCTCATGAAGCAACCGGCGCGTACTCCGGAGGTCGCAAAGGCTGTGCCAGTCCGGTTCGGTGCCTGACCGGCGTCGACCGCACATCATCCCGGTCGCCGGGGCGACGCGACACGGCGCTGGCGACGCAGCTCGATCGCATACCGCCCGGGTCAGCGGCTCCGCGTAACCGTCCGATCGACCACCACCTCGATCTGGTCCGGTCCGTCGAGGGAGACGTCGACCTCGTAGCCGCGTCCGACGACGGTGACGTCGACGGACAGGCCGGCGATGCGTAGGCCCCGGAGTTGGACCGTCTCCAGCCAGTCGGGGAGGCAGGGCCGCAGCGTGAGCCGGTGGTTGAGCGCATCGGGCTCGAGGCCGAGGACGACCTGCAGCAGGTAGGGAAGAGCGCCGGCCGCCCAGGCCTGGGGGCTGCAGCTGACCGGGTACGAGATCGGGATGGTGTAGCGCTCGAACTCGCGGCTGAAGCCGCAGAAGAGCTCGGGCAGGCGGCCGTACTCGAAGTGTGTGGCGGCGGCGACCAGGTCGGAGAAGACGGCGTTCGCGTCGTCGTCGTAGCCGTAGCGACGCAGCCCGGCTACGATCAGCGCGTTGTCGTGTGGCCAGACGCTTCCGTTGTGGTAGCTCATCGGGTTGTAGTGCCGTACCTGCGCGCTGAGCGTCCGGATGCCCCAGCCCGAATACATGTCGGGCCCGCGCAGCCGGCGGGCGACGGCCGCCGCTCGCTCCGGTGATGCGATGCCGCTGAACAGGCAGTGGCCGGGGTTGGAGCTGATCGCGTCGACCAGCCTGCCGCTGCCGTCGATCGCCTGCCCGTAGAAGTCGTCTGCCGGACTCCAGAAGCGCTCCTCGAAGCGCTTGCGAAGCGCCTCGGCCTCGCGACGCAGCCGGTGTGCCGCGTCGGGCTTTCCGAAGACGTCGTAGACCTCGGCCAGCCCGCGCTTGGCCTGATAGACGTAACCCTGGACCTCTACGAGCGCGACCGGGGCGGCGATGGGCGACTGATCAGGGAACTGCAACGAGTTGTCGCTGTCCTTCCAGCCCTGGTTCACCAGGCCGCCGCGCGACCGATGGCCGTAGTCGACGAAGCCATCGCCGTTGCCGTCGCCGTAACGATCGACCCATTCGAGCGCGCGCTCGATCGCGGGATGAAACTCGTCGAACAGCGCGCGACTGCCGACCCAGCGCATCGTCTCGCAGAACAGGACGATGAAGAGCGGGGTGGCGTCGACGGTGCCGTAGTAGGGGACGTGTGGCACCTCGGCCAGGCGCGCCATCTCGCCAAATCGCTGCTCGTGGAGAATCTTGCCGGGCTCCTCCTCGGTCCACGGGTCGACCTTCGTGCCCTGCTTGAGCGCCAGCGCGCGCAGGGTGTCGACGGCCAACTCAGGCGAGAACATCAACAGCTGGAGCGCGGTCAGGACCGCGTCGCGGCCGAAGGGCGCCACATACCAGGGGATACCGGCGGCGATCAGGCGTCCGCCACCCGGGAACGGCGTGACCAGCGTGCGGAGATCGCGCAGGCTGCGCTCGACGAGCCTGTCGAAGACCTCATGGTTGGTCCGCACGGCGGTGAACCACTCCGGCGCAAGGCTTCCGGGCTCGGGGCGGATGACCGGCGGAGGCGGGGATGTGTCGGCGGGGTTGTCGAGCATTTCGCGCGGAGAGAGCGTCATGTCTACGCTGGTGTGTCCCTGCGGCTCGAGGTGGACGTGGAAGAGAGCCGCCACCTGAGGCGGGCGGCTGGACGGCGGCGTGCGGACGATGCGATCGCGCCCAGGGATCATGGTGCGCAGCTCCTCGAGCTCGGTGGTGTAGCCGGCACCGGCCTCGATGGTCGTCTCGTCGGGCACCCGGTTGAAGTGGATCACCAGCTCCTGCAGCACGCCGTCCCGTGCGCGATAGCCAAGGATCACCTCGTCGTCGTTGTGGCGCGGCAGGAGAACGCGGCCGGTAGACGTGCGGCGGAATCCGCGTATGTCGAAGATGTCGCGGAAGTCGCTGCCGAAGGTGAGGGTCAGTTCCAGGTCGACCGCGAAGCGGTTGAAGTTGCGCAGCTCAAGCTGCTCGAGCACGCCCTGGTCGATCAGGCGGTAGCGGCGCAGCGAGATGGTGTTGGGCAGGATGTCCTGCCCGTCCGCGGTCCTTAGGTAGGGGTTGCCGAACTGAGCGATGCCGACGGCGTTGTGTTCCCCCGAAGAGTCGAGCAGGTCGGGCGCCTCGTCGTTCAGCAGCAGGTGGTAGTCGCTGAGGAAGCGCGTGTCGCGGAAGTAGACGCCGGCTCCCGGCACCGAGCGACCGATTTCGCCGCGCTCGTCGGCGACCACGAACACCTCACCCTGCTTGAGTACCATTGTCGAGGTAGGCATCGCGTACCAGCTCCTCCACCATGCGCCGGTCCCGAGCGCCCCCACGGATCACAGTCGGCGAGCACCGGTGGCCCACGGGCGTGCTCGTGGCGCGGCGCCGGTCCGGGTCGCCACTGTCTCGCATCGTGGGTGCCGGGCCCGCCGAATGACGCGGCGGACAGGTGGTCAGATCAACTCCCCGTACTCGCGGCGCTCCCAGTTGTCGACGCGGACGCTCCAGTCGTCGGAGCCGTAGTCGGGGCAAGCGGCCCGCGCCCGGGCGACGTCGTTGCGTTTGACGAGCGTGTAGGTTCGGGTGAAATCCTCACCGAGGAGCGCTCTGAGCTCCGCGTCACCTTCGAAGGCATCGAGCGCTTCCTCGAGCGACGTCGGGAGGGCCGGCGCCGGAGGGCAGTCGCCGTCCGTCGTCTCCGCGGGTAGGTCCGACGCGTCGCGGATGCCGAGCAGGCCGGCGGCGAGCGACGCCGCCACGGCGATATAGGGATTGGCCGCCGCACCGGCGAGTCGGTTCTCGACACGCGTGGCGCCGGAGGCCGGAGTCAGCACGCGCACCGCCGCGCCGCGGTCGTCGACGCCCCAGGTGGCGGCAACCGGCGCGAACGAATCCGGCCGGTAGCGTTTGTAGTCATTCGGCGTCGGGGCGAGCAGGGCACAGAGCGCCCGTGCGTGGGCGAGCAGCCCGCCAATGAAGTGCCGCCCGAGCGGGGCAAGGTCTTCGCGAGACTCTCCGGCGAAGCGGTTGGTGCCGGTGTGCACGTCGAGGAGGCTGTGATGAAGGTGGCAGCCGGACCCGGCCGCATCGGCGAACGGCTTGGACATGAACGGCGCTATCAGGCCGTGCCGTGCCGAGATCTCCTTGACGGTGGTGCGGAAGATGAAGGCTTGGTCGGCGGCCTCGACGCCGTTGCCGGGCGCAAAGGTGATCTCGAACTGGCCGGGGGCGTTCTCGGCGGCGAACGCCGACACGGCGACCCCGAGACGCGACAGGGCGCCGAGCACCTCGTCGCGCCACCCCGGACGAACGTTGTTGCGCAGCGTCGCGCAGACCTGCGAGTCTGGAAACACGGGCACACCGCTGCAGGCGTCGAGCAGGTAGAACTCGTACTCGACCCCGGTGCGCGGTACGAGGCCAATTCGCGCGTACTGCTCAACTACGCGCCGCAGTACCCGGCGTGGGTCGGCTCCCGCGGGACGGCCGTCCGCCGTCCAGAGGTCACCGCCAACGCGCGCCTCGCCGTGAGCGTGCGGCAGCACCGCGAGCGTATCGAGATCGGGGCGCAGGAAGCAGTCCGGTTGCCCTGGCGACAGAGGTGGGATGTCGTCGCCGCGCGGGTCCTGCAGCAGGGTCCCGCCGTAGAAGGCGACGCCCCGCTCGGCATAGTGCGGGAATTGGGCCAGTGGCACCGACTTGGATCGGGCGATGCCGTGGATGTCGGCCAACTCGAACCGGACCCAGCTCACGCCGGCCGCCTCGAGCAGGCGCGCGGCGGTGTCGACCCTCACGGTGCCCCGTTTCCTTCGACGCGTCGCCGCGCCAGTACCTGCCGCCCGCGGCAGTGTACCGCGTCGCGCGGCGACTAGCGGGGCCGGGTGCGCGGAATGACCAGCGAGGGCTCGGGAGCCGTCTCGCTGCCGCAGCGGGCGAACCGGAGCTGGGCGACACGCACGAGGGCCTCGACGACGATGCCGGTGGACATCTTCGAGTTGCCGGCCCGGCGCTCCTCGAACACAATCGGCACCTCGGCGATGCGGAAGCCGGCACGGTGGGCGCGATAGGTCAGCTCGATCTGGAACGCGTAGCCGGTAGAGTGGACCGAGTCGAGGTCGATCGTCTCGAGCACCCGCCGGCGGAAGCACTTGAACCCACCCGTCAGGTCCTGATAGGGCAGGCTCAGGACGCTCCGTGCGTAGAGCGAGCCGGTGCGGCTGATCACCTGCCGGAGCACCGACCAGTTCGCGGTTCCTCCGCCGACGATGTAGCGCGAGCCGAGCACGAGGTCCGCGTGGGTGCTCGCGTCGACGAGACGCGGCAGCGTGCGCGGGTCGTGCGAAAAGTCGGCATCCATCTCGCAGACCAGGTCGTACTCACGATTGAGCGCCCAGCGAAAGCCGGCCAGGTAGGCGGTGCCGAGGCCCAGCTTCGCTGGCCGCGACAGCAGGTGTAGGCGCCCCGGGTAAGATGCCGCGATCTCGCCGACCAGCGCTGCGGTCCCGTCGGGCGAGTTGTCGTCGACGACGAGGACGTGGAGGCAGGACTGCTCAAGAACCATCGGGAGCAGCGTCGATAGGTTCGCTCGCTCGTTATAGGTTGGGATGACGACGACGGGTGTGGTCGCCGGGTGGTGGCGCGACGGCACTTCAGTCAATTTGACCGATTCCCTTTCGCTGTGGACCGGTTTCACAACGGCGCTGGACGTTCCCACCCCACCAGCGACCCAGCCAGTCACGAACCTCCCCCGTCCGCAAGTGCGTTGCCAGGCTTGTTGCCCATGCCATGGCCGTTCAGGTTGGTCTCTAACGGCGCTCGCCCGAGCCCCGCACCCGCCGCCGCACGGTGGCGGCGTTCTGATCTCCGCTCTCGCGCCAGAGGTGGATCGCGGTCGGGCCAGCCGAGATGGCGACGAGCGCCACTGATTAACGGCAAAACGGTATCGATCTTACTGCCAGGGATCAGCCCGCCCAAGGAATTGCCCCCGAGCGTGACGCCCAGGGCCCAGATTCGGGCACCGACGAGATTGAAACCCATGAAGTACAGCGAGTGCATGGCACCAATGCCGGCCACGACCGGCGTGAACACGTTCGAAGGAGTGGCAGCAACCGTGCAGGGCCCCCGGCGGCAAACAGAAGGCTGTCACCCGGCAGGACGAATCCAACGAGCGGGCCCGTCTCGGCGAAGATCTGGCCGAGCACGTCGAGGTGTCCCGCCGTCTTGATCAGGCCAACGAGGTCGAAATGGGGCATCTCCACTCCTCACGGCGCCAAACGGGCCCCGACCCGCCGACGCGCGATTCGCAGTATACCTGAGCCCTCGCACCAAGGAGTGCAACAGCGCCGGCGGACACGGTCGGAACAGCGCCCGCCCGGCCGCTCTCGGCTCGCGGATTGACGCCCGCGGCGGACCACCCGTACGATGCCGGCCGGTCCATTGGAAGACGTCGTGTACAGGGAAAGGGTCCACGCCGATGCGAGTCGAGCAACACCTGGAGAGCCTGGGGATCGAATTGCCACCGGTTCCGTCGCCTGCCGGCAACTACGTCCACGCCGTTCAGACCGGGAACCTGCTGTTTCTGTCGGGGAAGGGCCCGCGAAACGCGGACGGCGGCGCCCCGACGGGAAAGGTTGGCCGGGATGTCACCACCCAGGAGGCATACGTGCATGCCCGGACCGTCGGGCTGACGCTGATCGCCGTGCTCAAGGAAACGCTCGGCGATCTCGACCGGGTCACGCGGGTGGTCAAGGTACTGGGGATGGTGAACGCGGCGCCAGAGTTCGGTGAGCAGCCGCAGGTCATCAACGGTTGCTCCGACCTGTTCGTCCAGGTCTTTGGTGACCGCGGCCGTCACGCGCGCTCCGCGGTTGGCATGGGCTCGTTGCCGGGCGGCATCACGGTGGAGATCGAGGCGATCTTCGAGGTCGCGTAGCGATTCGTCTCGGCGACAATTCCGTCAGCGAGCGGGCAGGTGCGCCGCCCGCTCGCCGCAGGTAGTGCGGTATTTGGACGCGCCCGACCGATGGACACGGGTTAGCCGGCCGCCTCGGCTCCGGCCGCGGCGATCACGGGCCGGCCCAGCTCGCGCCGCCGCTCGCGCCAGAGACCTTCCAGCTCGCCGTTGATCTCGCTCAGGCGCAGGCGAACCTCGCGCTGACGATGTAGCTCCGGTACCATCCGGAGCAGCCTCCGACGCTCTTCGGAGAGCCGCTCGATCTCGGTCAATAGCGACGTTCTGAGCCGAATGGGCGCCAGGTCCCCGAAGAGAAGCGGGTCGTCGTCCATGTGTGGTTCTCCATACCCCGAAGCGTCGCACGAGCGTTGTCAGGCAACCCACGCTCATCTCCGCGAACCGCGATCACCGGGCCGCGCCCATCAGAAGGTTCTCTGGCGCTAGCACTTTCCGTGCCAAACTCGGCAGGTCGGATGCTCAGGAGCGCGGTCGCGATCGGAGTCGGCGGTCGTGGGGCTTCATGAGCGCGAGTGGCGCACGTGAACTGCCGGAGGCAGAGCTCCGCCGGGGATGGGGGGATGACGTGGAACCCCGGGATGACCGTGAGCAGGCCCCCTACGGCCTCCCGGGGTGGGCGACGCCCTAGGCGATGACGGTGATCGTGCCGCTCAGGCTCTGATCCTTGGTGTCGGAGTAGCGGTAGTCGCCCGGCACGAAGAACGTGTAGCTCCATGATCCGCCGCTTGGGATATCGCCGGAGTCGGCGCTCTGCGGCTGGGGAGTGGCACCGGGCACCGGATTGAGAGCCATGGGCGCGGGCATCGTCTGGCCGCTGACCGGACGGACCGAGATCGCGTGCGTGTCCTTGGAGACATTGGTCCAGACGACGCTGGCGGCCTGGACGATGGAGACGGAGGCCGGCTCGAGCTTGTTGTCGGGAGTGATCTGGATGATGGCGTCCTGACCGCCAGCCGTACGTCGCCCGCCGCAGGCCACGAGCACAGCCGCGGACGCCACGCCCAGTGTCCCCGCGGCCAGCCGGAGGAAGCCGCGCCGGGACACCCGATTGCCGATCTGTTCGTCCGGGAGCGGGGACCGATACTCCATCCACATCCCTCCTGGTCGTCAGATTCCTCTGTCCAGCCGGCGTCCGCGCACCGGCGGTCGCCACAGTGTCGCATACCACGGCCGACACACAGAAGCAGGCGAGCCGGCATTGCCGGCTCGTCGCTCGGTCGGATCACGTGCTCAGGAAACGCAGGGCCGCCGCGACCATCACCCGGACTCCGACGGCGAGCGCGTCCTCGTCGGCGTCGAACTGCGGGTGGTGCGGCGGGTAGATGATTCCTCGCTCGGGGTCGGACACTCCCAGGCTGAACATGCAGGTGGGAACGTGCTCCGAGACGAATGCGAGGTCCTCGCCGGCCATCGACGGCTCCCGGTCGAACACGTTGTCCGGCCCGAGCACCTCGCGTGCCGCCTCCCGGACCAACTCCGTCAGGGCGGGGTCGTTGCGCATCGACGGGTAGCCGCGGAGGTAGGTGGTCCGTGCTTCGGCGCGCAACGCCGTCGCGACGCCGGAGGCAACCTCCGCGATGCGCCGCTCGATGTGGTCCCGCACGTCCGGCTTGTACGTGCGCACCGTACCGTCGAGCACCGCCGTGTCGGGGATGACGTTGCTGGCGGTACCGGCGTGGAGCTTGCCGAAGGTAATGACGGCGGTGTCGAGGGGGTTGATCTCCCGACTGACGATCGTCTGGAGGGCGACGAGGATCTGAGCTCCGACAAGCGTGGCGTCGACCGAGGCGTGCGGTCGGGCCGCGTGGCCGCCGACGCCCTTGACAACGATCTGGACGGTGTCCGCGGCGGCATAGGCCGGGCCGGCACCGACGCCGATCTGACCGGCACGGTAGTCGGCGGCGACGTGGAGAGCCAGGGCCGCGTCGACCGGCGGATTCTCAAGCACCCGATCGTGGATCATGGCGACGGCGCCGCCCGGTCCCTCCTCGGCCGGCTGGAACATGAGCTTCACGGTGCCGTCAAAGCGATCGCGGAGCCCGTTCAACACCTCGGCCACCCCAAGCAGGACCGTCGTGTGAACGTCGTGGCCGCAGGCGTGCATGACCCCGGAGCGCGTGGAGCGATAGCCGGTCTGGTTCTGCTCCTCGATCGGCAGCGCATCCATGTCCGCACGGATGAGGACGGTTTTGCCGGGTCGTCGACCGCGGATGAGGGCGACGACACCGTTGCCGCCCGTAGTCGGTCCGGGGGTGATCCCCGCCGCGGACAGGGCCTCACGGGACATAAAAAGGGAGCGGCCGTCACCGCCGACGCCGGTCCGGTGCTCGACGTCCAGCTCGCGCAGGTGGCTCGAGACGAGCCGGGCAGTGTTGGTCTCCTCGAGGGAGAGCTCCGGGTGCATGTGCAGGTAGCGTCGCGTCTCCCGCAGCCAGGCATCCAGTTCGGCTGAGATCGCCGGCTCCTCGGCCGTGCTCACGCTGCGTCCTCTCTGTCGATAGCGTGGCGGCGTCCCGGCCGCGCCGGGCGGGCCGATGATAGCACACGACGACGGCTCGTCGGACTGTCGCGCCGGATGCTCGGTCACCGCGTGGTGACGAGGAACCGGCCCGAAGGGCGATGGTAAGATGGGCGGGTGCAGCGATGGTGCCGCACGCGGGCGTCGCCCGGCTCGCGAGATCGGACGGAAGCCTGCTCCGCCATGACCCTGAATCTCCTGGCCAGCGTCCTCAGTATCGTGGTCATCAACATCGTGCTCAGCGGCGACAACGCCCTGGTCATTGGGATGGCCTCGCACCAGCTCCTACCGCGGCAGCGACGCTGGGCGATCATCCTGGGCGGTGCCGGGGCGATCGTGCTCCGCATCATGTTCACTGCGGTCGCGGTTCTCCTGCTCGGCGTGCCGTTCCTGGAGGGAATCGGCGGGCTGGTGCTGGCCTGGATCGCGTACCGCCTGCTGCGGGCAGAGACGGAGAATGACCGACAGATTCCGGCAAACGAGTCGCTCGTGGCCGCCGTGCGCACCATTATCGTTGCCGACGTCGTCATGAGCCTGGACAACATCCTGGCGATCGGTGGCGCCGCACACGGCAGCGTCGAGTTGCTGATCCTCGGGCTCGTCCTCTCGATGCCGCTGATCTTGCTGGGCAGCAGCCTGCTGGCGCGCCTGATGAACCGATTCCCGTGGCTGACGATCGTGGGTTCGGTGGTGCTGACGATCACGGCGGCGCGCATGGTGGTGGACGATCCGATCGTCGCGGACGCCCTGCACGGGTGGATGCACGACGTGGCCATGGTGGCACTGTCGATCCTGCTGACGCTGGCGGTGCTGGTGCCCACCATCGTCCAGCGCCGGACCGCATGGCGGGCCAACGGCGTGGAGTCCACATCGACGTCCCGGCTGCCGTCGACGGCGCGCGAGGTGGAGCACGAGGGCGTGAGAAGGGGCTAGCCTTGTCCGACGAGATCACGCTACCGGACCTGGATCGGATCTACGTGGTCATCCCCGGCGAGCGCGGCGGCCCCCGCCTCAACGTAACGGTAGGGCAGATGACCGACCGACAATTCCGGGAGTGGATTCAGGCGAAGGCGGACATGTCCGGTGTGCGGATGCTGGTGCCGATGGGCCGTATCGGGCTGGACACGCGGGTGCGGATGCTCAACCGCCTGTCGCAAGCCGGAGTCCGGATCTACATGACCCCGCGACTTCCGTAGCCCGCGACAGCGGAACCGTCCGACGCGTCGAGCGGGCGCGGGGTGAAGCGCCGCCGTCCGCGCCCGGTGCCGTCCCGGATCTTCACGTACTTGTGGAACTCACAGAGACAGTTCTGAATATTCGCGAGCGTCAACGGCACCGGCGCGCCCGACTCGTCGTCGCGGCCGAGGAACGTCAGCCCCAGCCGCGAGACCTCATCCCGCTGGTGGTCCCGGAGCCAGCGCATGACCGCGAGGCGGTCGATCCCGGTTGCGCAGCCGGTCAGGGTGGCGATGCCGCGCCGAGCACCGGGTCCGGCGCTCGCCCAGGCGTCCTGCGAGAAGGGCAGCACCGAGCGCTGGCCGGCACGCGGTAGCGGATAGGTGAGGTCGACCAGCACCTGAAAGGCGAGGAAGTTGCCGAAGCCGTAGGCGGAGGCAAGCACCTGGTGTGCCTTGCGGGGATCGGGCGCCGCCTCGAGCCGGTCGATGAAGGTGTCGAAGCTCGCATGCAGGCGCGCGAAGAGGCGGGCGACGGTCTCGCACTTGTCGCGCGAGCCCATCGACCGGTAGCCGCTGACCGTGTACGCCGCCGTGAACGGTGGGCGGCCGGAGGCGCGGATCGACTTCAGGGCCGCCTCGAGGCGCGCGGATTCGAAGTCGTCGAGCCATTGGAAGCTCAGCACGGCGTGGGTCTCCGCGCGTCCGATCAGCCGGTAGAGCATCAGGTTGAAGACCCGATCCGGCATCGGCGCATCCGCCTCGAGGATCCGCTCCACGGCGTAGCGCGTGCCGGGATCGAGCTCGCGGTAGACGTTGGTGAAGCGCTCGCACCGCAGGATCCGGTCGATGGTCCAGGGAGGCGGCTGGCGCTCGACGACGCGACGATGCCAGATCGCCTGTCGTTCGCAGATGAACCGCCAGAAGCCAGCCAGCTGCTCTGGTTCGAAAATATCGCGGTCGATGGCGTGCGCGACCATGCCGTCCGCCGTCCTCTTCGCGTTCTCCCCGCGGCACACGACGGGGCCACTCGACCGTGCGGGGAGGCGCGCTACCGACGCAGGACGTTCCGGGCGACGAAGAGCAGGTTGGCGGGGCGTTCGGCCATGCGCCGCATGAAGTAGGGATACCACTGGTGGCCGAACGGCACATAGACCCGCACCGTGTAACCCTCCCGAACGAGCTGGTCCTGGAGGTCGCGGCGGACGCCGTAGAGCAGCTGGAACTCGAAGCGCGAGCGATCGATCCCCATGCGTGTCGCGTAGCTCCTGGCGAGATCGATGATGGCCGGATCGTGGGTGGCGATCGCCGGGTAGTTGCCACCGTCGAGGAGCCGCTCCATCTGCCTGTGGTAGGCGGCGTCGACGTCCCGCTTGGACTGGTAGGCGATGGTGGCGGGCTCCGCGTAGGCGCCCTTCACCAGCCGGACGCGAATGCCGCGCTCGACCGCATCACGGACGTCGCGGTCGGTGCGATAGAGGTAGGACTGGAGTACGATGCCGACGCTCTCCCGGTACGAGGGGAAGAGGTCGTAGGCCAGCGCTAGGGTGCGCTGCGTGTAGGGGGAGCCCTCCATATCGATGCGGACGAAGGTGCCGAGTGCGGCGGCGCGCTCGAGGACCGCGACGCTGTTGCGCCGGCAGAAATCCTCCGAGAGGTCGAGGCCGAGCATGGTGAGCTTGACCGAGATGCTGCTGTCGACACCGGACTCGGCGATGCGGTCCAGCATGCCGAGATAGCTCGCGGTGGCGTCGGCCGCGGCGGACTCGCGATTAACGTTCTCCCCCAGCTTGTCCAGCGCGACCTTGAATCCCCGGTGATTCAGATCGGACGTGACCGCGACGGCGTCGGCGAGCGACTCGCCCGCGATGAAGCGCAGGGCAAAGCCCTTGGACACGCCGTTCCGGGTCACGACGCGATTGACGACCGGGTTCTGCGCGAGTGCGATCATCCCACTCCGGAGCAGCGTCATCTTCTCCTCCACGAATCGGCGGCCACGCCGCAAGCCCATCGTCCAGTGTAGCACCCGCACCACCTGGGTCCGGACCCGGCGCGAGCCCGCGCATACGAACATCAGTTCGGGTAAAATCGAGTGGAGCGGTGCCGGTAGAGCTGGGAGGCGGCATGGTGGAGAGCGTTTGGGCCACGACGATCCGCGACAGCCTGTATGACCGGATCCCGTTAGGCTCGAGCGACGTGGCGCTGATCGAGACGCCGGCGTTCTTGCGGCTCGACCGGATCCAGCAGCTCGGCTTCGTGAGCAAGGTGTGGCCCGGGGCCAAGCACACGCGCTTCGAGCACTCGCTCGGGGTGTTCCACCTGATGCGCCAGGCCGTGGCGGCGATCCGGCGGGAGCCGGCCGCGGAGTCGATCGACGACGAGGCAGCGCGCACGGCGCTCGCCGCGGCGCTGCTCCACGACGTCGGCCACTACCCCTTCAGCCATGCCATCGAGGAGCTGGGGCCGCCGATCCTGTCCCACGAGGCGGTCGGCCGGCGAGTGATCGAGGGGTCGGAGATCGCGGGCGTGCTCGAGCGCCACTGGCGGGTCGACCCGGCCCGGGTGGCGGCGTTCATCGACCCGCCAAGGGAGCTCCCGATGCCCGACAGGCTGCTCCGCGGGCTGTTGAGCGGCGCGCTGGACGTCGACAAGCTCGACTACCTGCCGCGGGACGCCAAGCACTGCAACGTTCCGTACGGGGGTGTCGACGCGCCGCGCCTGCTGGACGCGCTGCGGGTACGCGAGGTGGAGGGGTACTGCCGGCTGGTGATCGACGAGAAGGGCATCAGCCCACTCCACTCGTTGATCAACGCCCGCCAGGAGATGTTCGACAACGTCTACTGGCACCATGCGAATCGCGCCTGCATGGTGATGCTGCTGCGGGCGGTGCAGGACGCGCTGCAGGCGGAGCGGATCGATCCGGCGGCGCTGACCACCCACGACGACGCCTCGCTGCTCACGGCGCTGGCGGATCCGGCAATGCCGGCGACGACCCGGGCGCTCGTCGACAGCCTGCGCACTCGACGGCTCCACAAGCGCGCGGTGGAGTTCGGTGCGCGGTCCGGCGACCTCTATCGCCACCTCGACCGGCTCTACGCTGCCCCGACCGAGCGTCGCCAGATCGAACTCGCGCTGGCCCGGACGCTGACGGAGTCGCTGGGGATTGCCGTCGCGCCCCACGAGGTGCTGATTGACATCCCGAAACCCGAGCGCTGGCGCACGGACGTCTGGGTCTGGTTCGAGCGGCCGCCGGTCGGTTTCCGCGCGTTGATGTCGTGGAACGAGGTGGTGGGGCTGGGCGACGTCGAGCTCAAGCGCTACGAGGACCACCGCCGGCTGATCCGCCTGGTCACGACGGAGCGGGTGCGTGACGAGGTTTCGCGGCGGTGGGAAGCGCTCCTGATGCCACTCATCGGCGGCATTGCCTGACGGTGGGATCAGGAAACCCGCGGGGCGCCCGGATCGAAGCGCGGGGCGTTGTCCCGGATGATCTGCTCGATCTCCTCCGGCAGCCGGCCGCGCAGGTTGGCGCCCCACTGGGTGTTGTGGAAATAGAGGTCGATCTCGAAGGGGAACGCCTCGCTGCGCTCGATCTCCGCCCAGCGCCGGTAGAGCGCCGGCAGCCAACTGAATCCCGTCGCCTCAACCCGGAAGAGGGACACGCCCTTGCCGTGGATGTAGGCGAGGGCCTCGCCGAACCACACGCGCGCGTCTCCGGTCGAGTCGATGGTCTCGCGCAGCGCCTCGTAGTGGCGGGGGACCGAACGCAGCGTGAAGAGGCAGGCACCGGGCCAGGCGGGTGTGTCGCGCACGTGCCGGTAGGGTGCCGGGGACTTCCGCCGGGCAAAGAGTCGGGCCATCCTCTACCTCCGCGCCTCCGCTACGCCGCCGCGAGGCCGCCACGACGGCGCGGCCTGCCGCCACCGGGCGATTGTACGCGACCGCTCCGACCGCGTCACGACGGTGCTCTCACCGAGCCGGCCACGGACTGACGGCCCGCGACCAGGACTATACGTCGACGCCTATCGGACCACGACGGTCCCCAGCATTTCCGGGTGCAGCGTGCACCAGTAGGGATACGTGCCGGGCTGGCGGAACGTGAAGCGGAACGTCTGCCCCGCGTGCAGGATCCGGGAGTCCCACAGTCCCTGTTTGCTGGTCGTGGTGTGGTCGGTCGGACCGAGATTGGTCCAGACGACGGTGGTGCCGAGCGCCACGGTGATCGTCGGCGGATCGAAGCGGAAGTCTGAGATGCGGACCTCGGCGGTGGCGGCCGGTGACGGGGACGCCACGACGGACGGCGACGCACTCGCGATGGCGGCGGTCGGAGGCGTCGCGGCAGTGCCAACGGTCGACGTATCCCCGGTGGGCGTCGCGCTCGCCCGAGCGAGGCCCGGTGGGGGAGTCTCCTGATTCGGGGTGGCGCTGACCGCTCCGCTCGCGCCGCAGCCGACGAGGGCGACGGACGGCACGAGTGCGGTGAGCAGCACGAAGACGACGAGGCGCAACCGAGGAACCACAGCCGTGTCCTTTGCTGGGCGCGAGCAGACTCCGACCGACCGCTGGAGGCCCCGGCGCCGCGGCAATTCCGCGGGAGAACCGGGGCGGATCTGCAGGACAGAGAATACCGAGCGGTCGACAGATCGGCGAGCACGCGCACCGGAGTCATGTCGCGCGGATGGGGTACTGCCGAAATCTCCCGGCGACGCGCTGCTGGCCTACCGCTTGCGGCAATAGGCGCCGCCGGCGGACGCTACTCCGGCGCGCTGAGCGCGCAAGACAACCGTTTCGGGCCAATGTGGCGGCACGCGTGGTGCTGCTGCACTCGCCGGTGGCGGACTACGCGTGGGGAAGGGGAACACAGACACCGCCGATGGTGGGACGCATCCTCATCGTGGACGACGACCCGGCCATTCGTGATCTGCTCGACGAACTGCTCACCGACGAAGGGTACGAGGTCTACACGGCGCCGGATGGCAGGGCCGCGATCGCCGCGGCCCAGGTGCGGCATCCGCACGTCATCCTGATGGACCTCATGTTGCCCTACCTGGACGGCATCACGGCCACCCGAATGCTGAAGGGCGACCCAACCACCGGGTGGATCCAGATCATCGCGATGTCGGCCGGCATCAACCTGCGTATGGCTGCAGCGCAGCTCCCGGCCGATGGCCTGGTGGGCAAGCCGTTCGACATCGACGCGCTGCTGGCGGACGTCCAGCTGCATCTTCGGCGTGGGCTCGAGGGGGAGCCGGACGCCCAATGAGGTCGCTCGCTGCCGTCCACGCGTGCACGTTTTGGTAGAATCCGCCGGTTGACCGATCGCGTCGGCGAGATCGCCTCCAGCAGGGAAACACCATCGTGCCCATGCAGCTCAAACGCCCCGAACAGCTCGCCATCATGCGCGAGGCCGGCCGCATCGTCGCCGAGACTCTGGCGCTGCTCCAGGACGCGGTGCGGCCCGGTGTGACCACCGCCGACCTCGACGCGATCGCGGAGCACCACATCCGGGGCCGCGGGGCCACGCCCGCCTACAAGGGCTACCGTGGGTTTCCGGCGACGATCTGCGCCTCGGTCGACAACGAGATCGTTCATGGTATCCCGGGACGGCGCGCGTTGGTGGACGGCGACATCATCAGCCTGGACGTGGGTGCGCGCTACCGGGGCTACTACGGCGACGCTACGGTAAGCGTGCCCGTCGGGACGGTCGACCCGGAGGCGGCGCGGCTCCTCACCGTCTGCCGCGAGTCGCTCGACATCGGCATCGAGGAGGCCCGTGCCGGACGCCGGCTGACGGACATCTCCGCCGCGGTGCAACGCCACGTGGAGGCTGCCGGGTTCTCGGTGGTGCGCGACCTGTACGGCCATGGCATCGGCCGAGCGCTGCACGAGGAGCCGATGCTGCCGCACTACGGCGAGCCGGGTCGCGGGCCGCTGTTGCGCCCGGGGCTGGTCCTCACCATCGAGCCGATGATCACGGCCGGCCGCCCGGAATGGGAGACGCTCCCCGACCACTGGACGGTGATCACGTTGGACGGGAGCCTGGCCGCCCAGTTCGAGCACACGGTGGCGGTGACCGACAACGGCCCCGAGATCCTGACGCTTCCCTGAGTGCACCACTCGATCGCCGGCCCGACGGCCCCCCTGGCCGAGCGGCCGTCTCGTCATCCGCTCGATGTGCCAGGCTGGTGCGTCGTGCTTGTGGTGGCCACGACCGGCGCTCCGCCCTCGAGGTACGCGCGTACGGTCGACTCGCTGGCCTCACCGGTGATGATCACCAGCAGGTCTCCCGGGCGTAGCTGCGTGTCGCCCCGCGGCATGATCGTGACTCCGTCGCGCTGGATCGAGACGACCAGTGTCTCGGGCGGCAAGTGTGTCTCTCGCAGGTATTTGCCGGCGAGCGGCGAGCCGGCATCCAGGCGCGACTCGAGCAGCACCGTGCCCGAGGTGATGCCCCGGAGCCGGTGCACCGTCCAGTTCAATGCTCCTCGGTACGCCTGCACGATGCTCGCGGCACTCACGGTGCCGAGGACCCGGCCCCGCGGCTCCTCGGTGACCGGCATCCAGCTGACCCCGGCCGTGGCCAGTGAGTCCAGTGCCCGGTCGAGCGACGCCGACGGCTCGATGGAGATCGGGTTGCTCGTCATAACCCGCGCGACCAGCAGGGTAGGCCGATCGTCGGGAGGAACGTGCTCGACGTCGCTCAGCGTGAACACGCCGGTCAGGTGGCCGTCGTCAACGACCGGTGCGCCCGGCAGGCTGTGCTCCTCCAGCTCGCGCTCGGCCTCAGCCACGGTCATGCGCTGCGCGAGCAGAACCGTCAGCGGGCGCATCGCGTCCCGCACGGAGAGGCTGCCCAGTAGAGGGAAGCTGAACTGGTAGCGATGGGCGGGTGAGTCGGCGCGCGTTCGCAGCTGACTCGAGTAGATCGTGTTGTCGCCAGTGACGAGCGTGGCGAGCCCGACGGCGATCATGGCCGGCGCGAGCAGGGAGAGGTTACCGGTCATCTCGGCGACCATGAGCATCACGGCGAGCGGCGCGTGGGCGATGCCGCCGAAGAGCGCCATCATGGCGACGATGGTGAACGAGGCGGGACTCGGCGGCATGCCGGGCAACACCCCGTGCCCGACACGCCAGAACGCCGCGCCGAGCATACCGCCGATGACCATGCCGGGTCCGAAGATACCTCCGGAGCCGCCCGTGCCGATGCTAAAGGAGGTCGCCACGATCTTGATCAGCGGGATCGCCAGGATGATCCACAGCGGGAGCGAGAAGATATCGGTGTTCATTCCGGCTTGCAGCCAGCCATAGCCGGTGCCGATCGCCTGGGGGACGACGAGTCCGATGAGCCCGACCATGAGACCGCCTATCGCGGGCTTGAGCCAGCCTGGCAGCGGAATCCGGCGGGAGACGTGAACGGTACCGTAGAAGAACTTGGCGTAGAGCACCCCGAATCCCCCGCAGAGAATGCCAAGGATGGCGAAGTACCCGAGCTGGAGAGGGTTCTGGAACCCAAGCTCCGGCTGAGCCCCGAAGATCGGCTGCCACCCCGCCCAGCTGCCGAAAATCGAGTAGCCGACGATCGAGGCGATCAGGCTGGGGAAGAGGGCCTCGATCTCGAGGTCATGGGTATACAGGATCTCCGCGGCGAGGACCGCACCGCCGAGAGGGGCGCGGAAGATCGAGCCAATTCCGGCGCCGATCCCCGTGGCGACGAGAATCCGCAATTCGTTCGGTTCGAGATGCAGAAGCTGCCCGATGAGTGAGCCCACGCCGGCCGAGATCTGGGCTGTGGGGCCCTCGCGCCCGCCCGAACCACCCGCGCCGATCATGATGGCCGAGGCGATGGTCTTGATCGGGACGATGCGGGCGCGGACTCGTCCGCCTTTGCTGTGGAACGCCTCGATCGCGGCATCGGTCCCGTGACCCTCTGCCTCCGGCGCCAGCAGGAAGACGATGAGACCGCTTGCCAGCCCGCCCAGGGACACCACCAGTGGCAGGGCCCATGGCCGGGCCATGGCCGTCGCTGGGTGGTTGCCCTCCCCGGCGGGAGCCGGCGGCAGGTAGCCGACCAGGCGGCCGAGGAACAGATCGGTGCTGTGTGCCAGGAGCCAGTAGAAGACAATGGCGCCCAATCCGGCCACGATGCCGATGATCACGCCGAAGACGATCCACCGTGCCATATAGCGCGACGACCTGGCGGTGACGGACACGTCGGGTCGCAACAGCTTCAGGGCTGCCGACCACCACAGGGGACGCTTTTGCTTGGG
>DATKRJ010000085.1:0-9297 GCA_035532355.1 Thermomicrobiaceae bacterium
GAAATCGGCCAGCGGCTCGCCGTAGATCCGGATGGCTCCGACGTCCTTGCCGGCCAGTGACAGGTGCGGATTCAGAATCGTCGGGGCCTGCCACCAGAGAATGCGCAGCGAGCCCCCACCGCCCGCCTTCTGTGCTGCCGGCACCGGCGTGGCGGCTGCGGCGGTGGGAGACGCCGCCGTTCCGCCGTTCGTCGTCGCGCTACCGGTCGTCGCTGCGGCGGTCGGCACGCTGGTCGCTACGGTGGGTGCGGTGGACCCGCCGCACGCGGCGAGCAAGGCCGCGATGGTGGGCGCGGTCAATCCCAGTCCCGCCGCGCGTTTGAGAACGTCACGCCGTGAGAGCCGCCGCTCTCCCACCAGGTGCTGGAGTCCCGCGAAGTCCAGATGATCCACCTCGTGCCTCCTCGCGCGTCGACACGCGCTGGCGCAACGCGCCCCCTTCGATGCCATCGACCCGGAATCGGCCGCCGACGCCACCAGACCCTGCGACCGGGCCGGATCCACACTCCCCACCTGGGCTATTTACCGTCTCTCCATCGCTTGCTCATTCGTCACAACGCGCGCCGCGGCGCCCCGAGCGGTGGCCTGTCGCGCGACGACTGTTCCAGGCGGGGATAGTCTGTGTTCGGGCGGCTACAGGCCACCAATCACGTCGGCAAAGCCGAGGAGGTTGACCAGCCGCTCGTGCCGGCCGATGGCTTCCGCCAGCCCGATCTCCTTGCGCTCGATCGCCTCAATCGCCTCGACGATCTTCGCCAGCTCGGCCTGCGGGATGACCGCGACGCCATCGTCGTCGGCCAGAATGTAGTCGCCCGGGTGTACGACGACGCCGCCAACGCTGATCGACACCTGCGTCTGGCCGAGTCGCCGGTTGACGCCCACTCGTGGCGTGACCTGACGCGCAAAGGTAGGGAAGCCCAGGTTTCGCAGACCCGCCACGTCCCGGACTGGACCGTCGACGACCACCCCGGCCAGTCCACGGTCGATCGCCTCACGGGACATCAACTCGCCAATCAATGCGCCGCCGCGCCCGTCGGCCTCGCCGTCGACCACGAGTACGTCGCCGGGTTGGGCCTCGATCAGCGCCTTGTGGACGGTGATGATGCTGCCCGGGTAGCACTTCACCGTGAAGGCGGGTCCGGCTACCTTGGCACCCGGAACGACCGTCCGGATGGCGGGATCGACGATCCCGAACCCCTGCTGCGCGTCCGCCACGGCAGCGGTGTCCGAGCGCGCCAGCCGCGTGACCAGGTCTTGCATGGGTTCCCCCTGTCCGCGCACTACCATCGTCAACTGGTGCAACAGTAGCGGAAAGCAGAGGAATTTGTCAAGCACGGTTGAACTCAGGACAGGATGCGTCTCGGGGCAGCTCAGATCGCCGGCGGCGAGATCGCCACGACCGCCTCGCAGGCCATGTCACCGGGGTTCTGAAAGCTGTGGGGAACCCCCGAGTCGAAGGTCATGCTGTCGCCAACGCCCAATTCGACAACGGTGTCACCCATCAGGACCGTGAGCGTGCCACTGATGACCACCACGCACTCCTCGCCCTCGTGATGCACGCGCTCCGCACCGGACGCAGCATGGGGTGGAAGGCTGACCCAGAGCAGTACCATCCGGCCGTGCAGTCCGGGGGTGAGGATCTCACGGCGGACCTTGCTTCCGGGATAGCTGACGGCTCTCCTACGGTTCGCCCGCACCACGAGCTCGTTGTCGATCTCGTCGAGGAAGAGCGAGAAGACGGGCACGTCCAGCGCCGAGGCCAGCCGGCGGAGAGTGTCGAGTGACGGCGCCGCCAGGCCACGCTCTATCTGACTGACCAGGCTCTTGCTCACGCCCGCCTGGCCGGCGACCTCGACCAGGGAGCGTCCCCGTCGGGTGCGCACGGACCGCAGCCGCGCGCCGAGGGCGGTCGACGATCCCGACTGCGTCGGTTCCGCGACCGACAAGGGCTCGACGCCGGTTGAGTCCACGATGTCCGTCATCGCACGCCCTTTGCGTGTCCATTTGACAGCGCCACTAAACAGATCGGCGCATCGTTCAACCATACTATCACCGTGAACACGCTCGAACAACGTTCCGCGACATTGCGCTGCCGCCAACGGGTGGATGCGTTGGGCGGTGCCATGGTCACCTTGTATGCGACGGGGCGAGCATGTCGGGGATGATCGCTCGGATGGCCGGCTGGCGGCGTTGAGGTCGGGCCAGGAGGTCTTGCTTTTCGCGGCCGAACGCACCATGCTTCACCCGAAATCCCGCGGCGCGAGCCGTGCGTACATCCCGCGACCTCTGGGCCACCGGGCGTCGTCGCCGGTGGCGGACCGTTCGGCCCGCCGCCGGCGGCTCACCGTAGCATCACCATGGGAGCGCGTGTTGGACACCGACTCGTCGCGGGCGGACGACCCAGAAGACGGCATCGAGTGGCAGCGCGCGTTCTACGTGCCACTCACGATCCTCGCCTGGCTGGCGGTGATCGTTATCGTGGTCTGGCTGCTGGGCCACGTGGCGAAGACCCTGCTCACGCTCGTTCTGAGCGCCGTCGTCGCCTTCGCACTGACACCGCTGGTTGACCTGCTCGATCGCTGGATTCCGCGCACGGTGGCCATCGCGCTGGCCTACCTGTTTGGGTTCGGACTGCTGGGGGGGATGATCGCCCTGCTGGTGGTCACCGCCGCCGCCCAGGTGACCGACCTGGCCCATAACCTCCCAAGCTACGTCGATGAGCTCCACCACATCGAGCCGAACGTGGTGCGATTCCTCGGCCCGCTCGGAGTCACTCCGGACAAGTTCCAGCGTGCCCAGCAACAGGTCATTGGCTCGTTGCAGACTGTGGGCACCCACATGGCCGCACAGTCCCTGGCGATCGTGACCGGCGTCCTGACGACCATCATCGACGTCGTGCTCGTTCTGATCCTGAGTGTCTACCTAACCGCTAACGGACCGCGGATCTCCACGCTGCTCCGCCGCGGCACCCCGCGGTCCCAACGGTGGCACGCCACGTTGGTGATCGGCGTGGTCAACCGCGTGATCGGCGGCTACATTCGGGGCACTCTGCTGATGGCTGCCCTCATCGGCGCGTTGGTTGGGGTAGGCATGTTCGTGCTCGGCGTGCCGTACCCCATCCTGCTCGGATTGCTGGCATTCTTCATGGAGTTCATTCCCCTGGTCGGCGTTTTCATCTCCGGCGCGGTCTGCGTACTGGTGGCACTTGTCCACAGCTGGGTCCTGGCGCTGGTGGTGCTGGCGTACTTCGTCGGCGTGCATGTCGTCGAGGGGGACGTCGTCGGTCCGCGGATCATGGGACGCGCGGTCGGGATCCATCCGGCTACGGCGCTCGTCGCGCTGGTCGCCGGCACCGAGCTGTTCGGGGTCTGGGGCGCGCTGTTCGGTGCGCCCATCGCCGGTCTGATCCAGGCGATCGGCACGGCCGTGTATCTCGAGGCACGAGGTAAGGAGCCCGCTGTGGTGGTGGAGACCGTGGTCGAAGAGGCGACAGTCTCCGGGCGAACCACGAGCTCCGGGTCGGCCGACCGGCGGCGTTAGGAGCGTCGGGCGACCCGCGAACGTAGACTGGACCTGCCCGGTGCTCTACTGCCACTTGCCACAGAGCCACGGCGGTGAGGGTTGACAACCATAGGTCAGTCGACATAGACCATGTGCGGAGAGCGATTCGTCGCGCGATCTGTCGACCGCTCTCGCCCATCATCCAGCCGTGAGTACGGGCCACACGAGCGTGTCGAGCGACCCGTTGATGACGGGAGACGAGCATGAGCACCCTCATGGTGAACGCGACGGATCCGCGCGCCGTACCGGCCGCAGTACGTGCGCTGGCCCGAAGCGGCGAACTCGACCACCACACCGCCGGGATGGCTGCGGGCTATGCTCAGGCGAACCTGGCCATCCTTCCGCGCGCCCTGGCCTATGAGTTTCTGCTCTTCTGTCAACGCAACCCCAAGCCGTGCCCGTTGCTCGACGTGACCGACGCTGGGTCCCCTGAGCCGCGCCTGGTGGCACCCGGAGCCGACCTGCGCACCGACCTGCCGCGCTATCGGGTATACCGTCACGGGGTGTTAGTCGACGAGCCGACCGACATCGTCAGGCTCTGGCGAGACGACCTGGTGGCGTTCCTGCTCGGCTGCTCGTACACGTTCGAGGCGCCGATGGTCGAGGCAGGTATCGCGGTCCGACACCTGGACTGCGGCCGCAACGTGCCTATGTACCGCACGAATCGAGCTTGCGTTCCGGCCGGGCGGATTGCGGGCCCCCTGGTGGTCTCGTTTCGCGCAATCCCGGCAACTCAGGTCGCGCGCGCCGTACAGGTGACCTCGCGGTTCCCGGCGGTCCACGGCGCGCCGGTCCACATCGGCGACCCGGAGAGCCTGGGCATCCGCGACCTCGCCTCCCCGGACTGGGGAGACCCGCCGGTGATCGAGCCGGGAGACGTTCCGGTATTCTGGGCTTGCGGCGTGACACCGCAAGCCGTCGCGATGACTATCAAACCGGAGTTGATGATCACGCATTCTCCAGGCTACATGTTCGTGACGGACGTGCCGATCGCCAGTCTGGCAGTCGGATAGCGCGGCGCGGACCGGCCGACCCGTGCGCGTTCGCCGCCGGTGGTTGGTCGCTCTTGGCTCCGGGATCAGTATCCGCTCGAACCGTCGTCGGGAATGCGACTTGCGAGTCACCGCAGCCGGCCGGCTCGAATGCGCTCAGGCTGTCCCTAATCGTGCAGCCGACCGGCATGACCGTCAGAACTGTCGCTCGTAGCGCTGAAAGGAACGCGGTGCGCGCACCACCGAGACCATCGGCTCAGGAGCAGCAACCTCAAGTGCCCGAGGAACGCGGGCGCCGCCGGGTCGTCATCGAGGGCGTCAGTCCGGAGGTCGACTGCGGCCGATTCGCGGCAAAGCGCATCGCTGGGGATCGGATGACGGTGGAGGCGGACATCTTCGCCGATGGTCACGACCAGCTGTCCGCGCGACTGCTTTACCGCCGCGAGGAGGCGCCGACCTGGTCCGAGACGCCGATGGAGTTGCTCGTCAACGACCGCTGGCGGGGCGAGTTCATCGTCCCGGAGATCGGCCGGTATCGCTACGCCCTCCGCGGATGGGTCGATCTGTTCAAGACCTGGCGTTACGGTATGGAGCGATGGCTCGAGGCGGGCGAGACGGTGCCGGTGGAGCTCAAGATCGGTGCCGACCTGGTGGACCGCGCGTCTGAGCGAGCCGCGGACGACGATTCGGACCGGCTGCGAGCGTTCGCCGGAGGCCTGCGCCGCGGCGAGAGCGCCGTCGCACTGGACCCTGAACTGGCTGAGCTCATGGATCGTCATCCCGACACCGAATTCGCGGTCACCTACGATCCGGGCCTGGTCATCGAGGTCGACCGGCCACGCGCCGGCTTCGGCGCCTGGTACGAGATGTTCCCACGCTCTGCCTCCTCCGATCCGGACCGTGCCGGAACGCTGCGTGACGTGGAGTCCCGCATCCCCTACGTCGCGTCGATGGGGTTTGACGTGCTCTACCTGCCCCCGATCCACCCGATCGGCAGGACCAAACGCAAAGGGAAGAACAACGCCGTCGTCGCCGAGAAGGGCGCGCCCGGGAGCCCCTGGGCTATTGGCGCGGTCAGCGGGGGTCACAAGGCGATTGATCCCGCACTGGGTACAATGGACGATTTCCAGAGGCTCCTGGCGACCGCACGCCGCTACGGGATCGAGATCGCCATGGACGCCGCCTTTCAGGCCTCGCCGGATCACCCGTATGTGGTCGAGCATCTGGAGTGGTTCCGCGTACGGCCCGACGGGATGGTGCAGTATGCGGAGAACCCGCCCAAACGCTACGAGGATATCTACCCGTTCAACTTCGAGAACCACGATTGGCGCGGGCTGTGGGCCGAACTCGAGAGCGTGTTCGAGTTCTGGATTGACCAGGGTGTCCGCATCTTCCGCGTGGACAACCCGCACACCAAGCCGTTCGCCTTCTGGGCATGGCTGATCGAGCGGCTCAAGCGCCGCCATCCGGACGTCATTCTCCTGTCGGAGGCCTTCACGCGTCCGAAAGTCATGTACCAACTGGCGAAGCTCGGCTTCACCCAGTCGTACACCTACTTCACCTGGCGCCGCGCCAAGTGGGAACTGGAGGAGTACTTCACGGAGCTCAACCGGCCACCGGTCCGAGATTTCTTCCGGCCGAACCTCTGGCCGAACACGCCGGACATCCTGACCGAGCAACTCCAGTATGGCACGCGCGCCACCTTCCAATCACGACTGGTCCTGGCTGCCACGCTCAGTGCGAACTATGGGATCTACGGTCCCGCCTTCGAGCTGATGGAGCAGGCGCCGGCCGTGGCGGGCAAAGAGGAGTACCTCAACTCCGAGAAGTACGAGGTACGACACTGGAATCTCGACCAGCCGGACAGCCTACACGACTTCATCGCCCGGGTAAACCGTATCCGGAGGGACAATCCGGCCTTGAAGGCCAACCAGTCGCTGCAGTTTCATCGTCTGGACAACGAGCAATTGATCGCGTATTCTAAGATCACCGAAGATGCGGCGAACATCATCCTGACGATCGTCAATATGGACGCGCATAATAGGCAGTCCGGATGGGTTGAGATGCCGCTGGAGCGCTTCAAACTCGGGCCGGATGAGGCCTACCAGGTACATGACCTGCTGAGTGGCGCGTATTATCTGTGGCACGGGGACCGGAACTATGTCGAATTACATCCCGACGTGGTGCCGGCTCACATCTTCAGCGTCCGCCGGCGCGCCCGTACCGAACGAGACTTTGACGGCTTCGCCTGACCCGAAGCATCTAGAAGGGGGACCGCTGAAGCCCTATGGCAGCGCGCGATCGCAACGGAGTGACGCTGGGCCACGATCCCCTGTGGTACAAGGACGCGATCATCTACGAGGTGCACGTCCGCGCGTTCTGTGATAGCAACGCCGACGGAATCGGCGACTTCGGCGGCCTGGTGCAGCAACTCGACTATCTGCAGGACCTGGGCGTGACCGCCATCTGGGTGCTGCCGTTCTACCCCTCGCCGCTGCGCGACGACGGCTACGACATCGCTGACTATGAAGATGTCCACCCGTCGTACGGCACGCTGCGCGACTTCCGCCAGTTCGTCCGTGAGGCGCATCGCCGCGGATTGCGGGTCATTACCGAACTCGTCTGCAATCACACGTCTGATCAGCATCCGTGGTTCCAGCGCGCGCGGAAAGCGCGGCCCGGCAGCTCGGCCCGTGACTGGTACGTCTGGAGCGAGACGCCGGACCGCTATCGGGACGCCCGCATCATCTTCAAGGACTTTGAGCGCTCCAACTGGACCTGGGACCCCGAGGCCGGCGCGTACTTCTGGCATCGCTTTTACAGCCACCAGCCGGATCTGAACTTCGCCAGCGCCCGCGTTCGGCAGGCGCTGTTCCGCGCGCTCGACTTCTGGGCGGAGATCGGCGTGGACGGGTTCCGTCTCGATGCCGTGCCGTACCTCTACGAGCGCGAGGGAACGAACTGCGAGAACCTTCCCGAGACCCACGCGTATCTCAAACAACTGCGCCGCCACATCGACGAGCACTATCCGGACCGAATGCTGCTCTCCGAGGCGAATCAGTGGCCGGAGGACTCCGCCGCCTATTTCGGCGAGGGCGACGAGAGCAACATGGCCTTCCACTTCCCGCTGATGCCCCGCATGTTCATGGCCCTGCGCATGGAGGATCGCTTCCCCGTCATCGACATCCTGTCTCAGACGCCGGCCATCCCCGACGCCGCGCAGTGGGCGCTGTTCCTGCGTAACCACGACGAACTGACTCTCGAGATGGTCACCGACGATGAGCGGGACTACATGTACCGGGTCTACGCCAACGACCCGCAGATGCGGATAAATCTCGGCATTCGGCGTCGCCTCGCCCCGCTACTGGGTAACCACCGGCGCCGCATCGAGCTCATGAACGGGCTACTCTTCTCGCTTCCCGGGACGCCGGTGATCTACTACGGCGACGAGATCGGCATGGGCGACAACATCTACCTTGGCGACCGTGACTCGGTTCGGACGCCAATGCAGTGGAGCGCCGACCGCAACGCCGGTTTCTCAAGGGCCAGCCGGCAGCGCCTCTACCTACCGGTGATCGTCGACGCCGAGTACCACTACGAAGCCGTCAACGTCGAGGCGCAGCAGAACAACCCGCATTCACTGCTTTGGTGGATGAAGCGCCAGATCGCGCTGCGCAAGCGCTATCGCGCCTTCGGTCGGGGTACGCTGGAGTTCCTCTACCCCGAGAACCGGAAGGTTCTGGCCTACGTGCGGCGCTATGAGGACGAGACGATCCTGGTGGTCGCCAATCTATCGCGTTTCGTCCAGGCTGTCGAACTGGACCTGTCGGCCTTCCGCGGAAGCATGCCCGTGGAGATGTTCGGGCACATCGAGTTTCCGCCAATCGGCGACCTACCGTACTTCATCACGCTTGGTCCGCACTCCTTTTACTGGTTCACGCTCGAGCCGCAGCGTGTGCCGGGCGACCAGATCGAGTTGGCGGGTCCAGCCGCCCGGATTCCGGTGATCACCGATGTCGCTCGCTGGGAGGACCTCTTCAGCGGCAAGGGGCGCGAGCGCCTGGCGCGGGTACTGCCCGGGTACCTCGTCACTCGGCGCTGGTTCGGTGGCAAAGCCCGGCGGATCAAGGACGTGCAGGTCGCGGACGCGATACCGCTGCCGTATGGGGGGTCAACTGGGTTCATGGTCATCGCCTCCGTCGATTACACCGAGGGCGACTCGGAGCGCTACCTGCTTCTCCTGACGGGAGCGCACGGGGAGTCGGCAGAGCGTGTTGCGTGGGAATCGCCGCACTCGTTGATCGCACGCGTGCGCCTCGAGTCCGGGGACGAGGCGGTTCTGGTGGATGCGCTCCTCGAGCCGGCGTTCTCCGACGCCCTGCTGCGCGCCATCGTCGGACGCCGTCGACTGCGCGGCGCCATGGGAGAGCTCGTGTCGGCAACGACCCCAGCCCTGCGGAGGTTGACGAGCGGAAGAGATGGACGTATGGAGCCGACGGTCATCGGCATGGAGCAGAGCAACACCTCGTTAAGCTTCGGCGACGCCCTGTTTCTAAAGCTCTTCCGCAAGCTCGAGCCCGGACAGAACCCCGACCTGGAGATTACCCAGTACCTGACCCAACGGGGATTCCCCCAAGTTCCGCCGCTTGCTGGGTGGCTCGAGTACCGGGGACCGGGCGGTGGGACGGCCGTCGCCGCGCTCCAGGGTCTGGTCCGCAACGAGGGAGACGCATGGCGCTTCACG
>DATKRJ010000086.1:0-4456 GCA_035532355.1 Thermomicrobiaceae bacterium
GCCGGCCGACGGCTATGGGGGGCTCACGGCAGCGCCCGCCGCCGGAGGGCGACGAGCGTTGCCGCTACCGTTCGAGCTCGGTGGCGGGAGCTAGGACATCCAGTCGCCCGTCGGCGGCTTGGTCCAGCCCTTCCGCTTCAGCTCGTCCTTGCCGATGTCCACCACGACCCGGTCGCGCCCGACCATGTCGATCGCGGTCTCGGGGATGTAGTAGTCGTCGCTGCCAATCCCCAGCGGGCCACCCTTGACCAGCAGATAGTGCTTGCCGCTCGGGCGCTCGGTCAGCACCTGGTCGACGGGTCCGATCTTGTTGCCAGACGCGTCATACACGTCGATGCTCTGGAGCTGCGCGTAGTCATATTTCGGCTGCGGTTGCCAACTCATGAATAGAACCTCCCTGCGACTTGCCTCTCCCCACGCGACGTGGGGTCCTAATAGGTCGCATGAGGCGTGCCACCTGGGGCGGGTCGAGGGTCGGAACGCGCCGGCTGTGCAGCAGTTCGACCTGATGAGCGGCAGTCCGGGCAGTCTTCAGGCCGCCCGGTCCGCGTGAGCTCAGATGACGTCGCGCGTGATGTAGTAGGTCGCCAGGAAGGTCTTGTACGCCTCGGCGGCGTCGCCCGCCTGGAAGCGGACCGTGCGGTCGCCGACCCGCTCCAGCGTGGGGATCAGCGCCGCGACGTCCGCCTGCGGGCTGTAGTAGAAGTCCATCTCGACCGTGATCGGCGTCTCCAGCCGCAGCGGACGGCTCTCGCCCAGGCGCTCGATCGCGCGCTGCGCCGCGTCGCGGATGCGCGCCCGCGCCTCCGTCGGGTGGAGGCTCTCCCCGGCCAGGCGGGTGATGCCGCGCTTGACCGAGACACCCACGTGGGGCGGGATGGTGGCCTCGGCGACCCGCACGGCGGCGGCGTCCCCGGTCACCAGCGCGACGGGCACTCCGTAGTGGCCGGCGACCGAGGCGCTCAGCCCGATCTCGCTCCAGACACGGCCGTTGTAGCGCAGCTCGTAGGGGTGGAAGGCGTGGTTGAGCACGCCGTCCCGCACGCCGGCCGGCGCGTGATAGCCGACCAGAAAGACCGCGTCGAACGAGTCGTCGAGCCCCTCGACCATGAACGCGTGCTTGATCCGTCCCTGGATCAGGCTCGCCTTCGGGTTGAGCAGCTCCGGCACGATGTTGCGCATCTGGCCGTGGCTGTCGTTGACGACGAACTCGGTGGCACCCGCCGCCAGCGCGCCCTCGATGGCCGCGTTGGTCTCCTCGGTCATCAGCCGGCGGCCCAGCTCGTACTCCGGGCCGCCGTCGCGGTTGCCGTGCGCCCGGTCGACGACGCCGGCGACGCCCTCGATGTCCACCGACAGGTACACCTTCATGTCCCACCTCCCGATCCGGACCGGCTCGCGGGCAGGCGCCCGCCTACGCCTCACGGTACACCGAAACGGGCGCCGTGTCGTCCCACGCGGTCCACGCCGGTCGGCGCGCTCAGAGGAGTCAGGGCAGGGATTGCCACGTCTGGACCTCTGACTTGCCGGCGGCGGGCCGCTCGACGGCCAGCGGCCAGAGGTCGAACAGCACGAGGCCGAAGACGACCCAGCGGAGGGTCTCGATGGCGATCAGGATGCCACCGCTCTCGGCGGCGAAGCCGGCGTGCCGGTGCTGGGCGAAGGGGATGAGGAACCCGAGCGTCACGCCGAAGGGGATGACGGTGACGAGCAGGATCGCCGTGGAGCGGCGGTGCTCGCGGCGCCCGACGTGGCCGGCGAGGACTCCCAGCATGCCGGCCGCGGCCAGGAAGACCGGCCAGCCCAGCAGCAGACCCAGCCCGGTGCTGACCTCGCGGGCGCGCCCGACGACCACGCCGATGCCGAAGGCCGACCGGCCCAGCAGGTGCAGGACCAGCGTGATCACCTCGACGGCGCTGTTGGCGGCCAGCAGGGCGGCGAAGCCGGCCACCAGCCCGGCGACGAACGTGGCGCCGACGAAGCTGAGTCCCTCCCAGCCGCCGGTCGGGACCGGCAGGATCTCCCGCTTGACCCAGCGGATCACGATGATGAGCAGCACCAGCACGATCAGGGACACCAGGGCGGTGGCCACCCCAATCACGCGTCCGACGACGACGAGCGCGGTGCGGCCGAGGATGAGGCCCAGCGCGGTGAGGGCCGCCGCGTAGATGAACCCGCCCAGCGCGACGGCGGGCAGGAACGTGCGGTAGCTGACGCCAAGGGTGCCCGCCGTGATCGGCGTCAGGATGCGCAGGCCGGGGATCAGCCGCCCGGCGACGATGGCGCGGCCGCCCGAGCGATCGAGCTGCTCGGCCGCCTGCGCGAGTGTCTCACGGTGGATGTGCAGGTAGCGTCCGTAGCGCTCGACCAGAGGCCGGCCGGCGCCGCGGCAGAAGAAGTACAGCCCGGAGCTGCCGGCGACCGTCGCGACCTCCTCGATGAGGAGCACCAGCCACAGCGGGGAGTGGCCCTCGGCCACCTGTACCCCGGCGAAGACCATCATCAGGTCGCCGGGGATGGGGCTGGGGACCCCGACCTCCTCGATGAAGATGAGCAGCGCGATCAGCAGCAGCGGGTGCGTAACCACCAGGGCGAAGATCCCGCGGGTCACCTCCGCCCACAGTCCCGCCACCCGGACTCCTCCCTCTCAGCAATCCATGCCGACCCGCCGTCGGCG
Organism: Thermomicrobiaceae bacterium; assembly: GCA_035532355.1. GTDB lineage: Bacteria > Chloroflexota > Chloroflexia > Thermomicrobiales > Thermomicrobiaceae > DASSZN01. The sequence continues at coordinate 2,678 of DATKRJ010000086.1, forward strand.
AGGATGATCCGTCGCCGCGTCACATCCGGCAACGGGTGCCGCACGCGTGCACGGGCACCTGGGCGCACGTCGTGGACCGCCGGGTCAGCCGAAACGCGCCACGACGACCTGGGCGACCTCGCCGAGCGTGGCGAGCAGGGTGGGCAGGAAGATCACCCCGATGCCGACCACGACGAGGCGCACGTCGTGGCCGTTTCCCCACCAGGCTCTGAACCAGATGAAGACGCCGTAGCTCGCGAGCGCGCCTGCCGCCCAGAGGACGGTGCGCCGGGTGGGCCAGGCCGCGGGCAGGACGGCGGCGGCCCCGACGAGCCAGATCAGGTACCAGGGGCGGAACCCCCAGGTCGCCACCAGCAGGAAGACGAAGAGCACCTCGAAGCCGACCGCCGGGAACCGGCCGGGGCGCCGCCACAGGGACACCGCGGCTACCGCCAACGCCAGTAGCGTGCCCGCCTCACCCAGGAACATGCCCCAGCGCTCGACGCTCGCGACCGGGACCCGGGACTGCAGCGCGGCGAGGGTCGTGGCGAGCTCGAGCGGCGACGACAGCACGATGTCCCGCTGGTCCTGCCAGCTGCGCCAGACGGCGGCCAGGTCGTAGAAGGGGAAGAAGGAGACCGTCAGGATCACCAGGCCGGTCAGCACGCTGGCGCCGATCAGCCGGCGCCGCTCCGCCCCGGCCGGGACGCGGCGCCAGAGCGCGACGACGGCCAGCGGCAGGAACAGGGCGGTCACATACTTGATCAGCGTCGCCAGCAGCAGCGCGGGGATGACCCAGCCATTCCAGCGTCGGCTCCAGGCCAGCAGGGCGGCGAGCAACAGCAGGGTTACGACCAGGTCGTTGTGGCCGTTGCCGACACCTTCCCAGAGCACGAGCGGGTTCCAGAGGTAGATCAGTGGACCGGTGGCCGTCGCCGTGGGCCGGTCGACGGTGATCCCCGCGATCGCCCAGCCGCCGCCCAGCAAGGCGGCGACCGCCAGTGCCTTGAAGCCCAGCAGGGCGAGGGTGAGGCGATCACCGGCCAGCGCGGTGATCGGGGCGACCAGGAGGTTCCAGAGTGGGCCGTACGGCGAGACGTGATCCACCCAGCCGCCGGCGAAGGGGACCCAGAGGTCACCCGGGAAGGCGCTGGGGGTGACGGCGTTGGGATCGACCCCGTAGGTCGTGAAGAGGTGGGAGCGGACCGCGTAGATAAACAGGTCGATCGCGTTGACCGGGTACATCAGCGCCATGATCAGCGCGAGCCCGGCGGCTATCCCGAAGACCACCGGGAGGGCCCGCCGCGCGGGGTGGTGGCGGCTCTCGCGAATCGCGAGCAGGTAGAGCGCGAACAGCGCCGCCATGCCGGCCACGAAGGCGTCGAACTCGACGTGCCGGTACCCGCTCAGGATGCCGATGTCGGTCAGGTGGTGGGTGTTGCCGAGCAGCGGGTAGCGCCAGGCGAAGTAGGCGGCCGGAACGAGCATACCGAGGCCGTACAGCCATAGCCGGACCGTCGAACGCGGTGGCTCGCCCGCCGGTGCGGACGGCGCCACGGTCGCGGAGGACGCTGTCATGGACATAACTCGCACCATTGACTGGCCGGGCGCCCGCCGCGGAGCGCGACCCGAGATGCCCGCGGCGCCGAAGTAGGTAGGCAGACGTTCTCGGCGCTTCCGCGGCGCTGCGAGGCGTGAGGCGCCTGACCAGGGCCCGCAGCGAGCCGATCAAACGGCTGTCGGCGTTTGCGCACCTGCTCAGCCCGCCGGCGTCAGCTGCCCTCGCACGAGCTCGGCCAG
>DATKRJ010000087.1:0-2266 GCA_035532355.1 Thermomicrobiaceae bacterium
GCTCAGCGGCCATCCTGGGCGCGCATCCAGCCACTATCAGGCTCGACGAGCCGCAGGTGGCGCGGACGGTCGGACGCCGTCTCACCGAGAGCCTGGACCTGACGGACCGGCTCGTACGCATCGATCTCCTGCTCGTAGAGGATCTCGTAGCGGTAGCCCTGCTCGGTCAGGAACTTCTGCCGGTTCGCGGCAAAGTCCTGGTCCCGGGTATCGCGGGTGACCAGGGAGTAGAAGTGCGCCAGCCGCCCGTCGCGTTTCGGGCGCAGGATGCGGCCGAGGCGCTGGGCCTCCTCCTGGCGCGAGCCGAACGTACCGGACACCTGGAGGGCGACGCCGGCATCGGGGAGGTCGATGGCGAAGTTGGCCACCTTCGAGACGACCAGCAGGCGCACCGTCCCCACGCGGAAGGCCTGGTACAGGTCCTGGCGCTCGAGCGTCGGCGTCTTGCCGGTGATCAGCGGCGCGCCGTAGCGGGCGGCGATCGTCGCCAACTGGTCGAGGTACTGACCGATGATCAGCACCGAATCGTCCGGGTGCTTCGCCACCAGGGCATCGAGGACGGCGAGCTTGGCCGGGTTCTCCGCGGCGATCCGAAAGCGCTCTCGCTCGTCCGCCAGCGCATAGGTCATGCGGCGGTCGTCGGGGAACCTGACACGGATCTCATGGCAGGCGGCAGTGGCGATCCAGCCCTGGCGCTCCAGGTCCTTCCAGGGGACGTCGTACCGCTTCGGTCCGATCAGCGAGAAGACGTCCGTCTCACGCCCATCCTCGCGCACCAGGGTGGCGGTGAGGCCGAGCCGACGGCGCGCCTGGATTCCTGCCGTCACCCGAAACACGGGCGCCGGCAGGAGATGGACCTCGTCGTAGATGATGAGCCCCCAGTCACGCTCGTTGAAGAGCGTGAAATGCGGAAACTCCGCGTCGCGGCTCGGACGGTAGGTCAGCGCCTGGTAGGTCGTGACGGTGATGGGCCGGATCTGTTTGACCTCGCCGGAGTACTCGCCGATCGCCTCAGGTGGGAGGTGGGTCTTATCGGTGATCTCCTGGATCCACTGGCGCGCGGCCACGGTCGAGGGGGTCAGGATGAGGGTCTGGCAGTTGAGCTCGGCGATGGCGCCCAGACCAACCACGGTCTTGCCGGCGCCGGAGGGGAGCACGATCACGCCGCTGCCACCGCGCGCGGTGCCCGCCGCGTGGAAGGCGGCGACGGCGTCGGCCTGGTAGCGGCGGAGGGCGAACGGCGCGCCGTTGGCGAGCGTGCTCGCGCGCAGGGCCACGTCGAGCGGGGCACCGGCGACGTAGCCGGCGAGGTCCTCGGGCGGATAACCGAACTGCAGGAGCGCTTGCTTGACATGGCCACGTTGAGCCGGGTCGACGACCAGTCCGCCGTCCGGCGACTGCCCGCCGAGCAGGGGCGCCAACCGCCGGTGATGAGCGATCTCGACCAGCAGCGCGGGATCGTCGGAGACCAGCCGCAACTGAGCGCCGTCGGCGACCAGTTTGACCCGGCCGTACCGCGCGACGTACTCGGCGATGTCGGCATGCACGTTGGCAGGCAGATCGTACTTACCGAAGCGCTCCAGCGCGTCGATGATCGACGCGGTGTTGTCGCCGGCAGCAGCGGCGTTCCAGAGCGACAGGGGTGTGATGCGATAGGTATGGATATGCTCGGGGCTCTTCTCGAGTTCAGCGAAGCGAGCGAGCGCATCCCGCGCCGCGTCGTAACGCGGGTTATTCACCTCGAGCAAGATAGTCTTATCGCTCTGGACGATCAGCGGATTGCTCGGCTCGTAGGGCATATTCTCATTCTACTACGAGGACTGGGAAGCGTGAACGCGACGACTCCAGCCGTCCGGCCCGGCGATGGGGGTATGGGGGTGGGCGCGTTTGCGGCCAAGACGGGTCGTCGGCTATACTGACGGAGTCCCGCTGAGGGCGGCCAGAAGATGCTGGCGTGCCGCGGTGGACGGGCCGCTAGCTCAATTGGCAGAGCAGCTGACTCTTAATCAGCGGGTTCGGGGTTCGAGTCCCTGGCGGCTCACCAGCAAAATCGCGGCACGGCGCGGAAAATGCGAAGCCCCGGCGATATCGCCGGGGCTGTTTCGTGCCCGATGTAGCCAATCTCACGTCAGCCACCAAGGATCTCACCGATCCTGGCCGCCGCCTCGCGCGCCAGCTCCGGCGCGACGTGCGAGTACACGTCCACCGTCAGGCTGAGCTGGGAGTGCCCCAGCAACTCCATCGCAACACGGGGATGAACCCCCTG
>DATKRJ010000088.1:0-8410 GCA_035532355.1 Thermomicrobiaceae bacterium
GCTCCGGGAGCGCGGCGTGGCGTTCCTGGAGCGCAACGCGACCCACGATGCGGACGCCGCGGCGGCCCTGGCCCACACCGGGATCTTCGGCACCCCGCTGCTGGTGGTGGGGGACCGGACCGTTTTCGGGTACCGGCCGGCGGCGATCCTGCAGGCCCTCCAGGACGAGGGGGTGCCGCTGACGTCCGGGAGCGTCGCGATCCCGGCACCGGTGCCTGACCCGGGCACCCGCGAGCGCCGCCGGCCCGCGACACGGGGCCGGTGACCATCTTTGAGCGACGGGCCGCTGACTACGATGCCTGGTACGACACGCCGACCGGCGCGGCCGTCTTCGCCGAGGAGGTCGACGCGCTCCGCCCGCTCATGGACGGCCTCCCATGCCCCTGGCTCGAGGTCGGCACGGGCAGCGGGCGGTTCGCCAGCGCGCTCGGCGTGGCAACGGGGCTCGACCCGGCGACGCCCGCCCTCCGGCTGGCGCGGCGCCGCGGAATCCGGGCCGTCGCGGGTGCCGGGGAGTCCTTGCCCGTCCGCTCACGGTCCCTCGGCGCCGTACTGCTCGTGGTGACCCTCTGCTTCGTCCGCGATCCGGCGGCCGTCATCACCGAGGCCAGGCGGGTGCTCGTTCCCAATGGCGGGGCCGTGTTCGGGGTCGTCCCTGCCGAGAGTCCGTGGGGTCGGCACTACCGGTCGTTGGCCGCGGCAGGCCATCCCTACTACCGGCTGGCACGCTTCTACAGCGTCGCCGAGGTGATGGCAGCCCTCGGCGCTGCGGACCTCGTGGTCAGTCGCGTCCGCTCCAGCCTGCTCTGGCCGCCCGAGGCCAGCCCGCCATCGTCCCAGCGCGTCCGAGAAGGCTGGGACCCGGAGGCCGGCTTCGCGGCCGTGCTGGCGGTGCCCGGCACCACCCCCCGACCGAGTTTCTCGAAGCGGCTGTTTACCCATCGCCGGTGACGGGAGCGATGGGCCGCGTCCCCCAATCCGCATGCCCCCAGGCTCGCAGGCTCAGTCGGCCTCGGCCGGCTTCGGCTGTGAGCGCGGGGGGGTTCACCCCAGGCATGCGCGCGCTGCCGGCCGGGGCGGCCGTCAATCGCTCCGAAAACCGCGCTGACACGACCGTCCCCACCCGGGCGATTCCGGGTGGGGACGGTCGAGCCTGGAGGAGCTCTGGGTTATTGTGCGCCGCTATCCATCGCGATGAAGCTGCCGTGCCAGCTGTGCTCCCAGATGGCGCCGGTCGTAGCCTGCACCGACAGCATCCCCGTGATCTTGCCGCCCTGCTCCGTGTGGAAGGTGAAGTAGCCGGGAAAGGCCGTCGGATCGGCCGCGGTCACACCGGGCCGGTTCTGATCGAGCCACGCCTGGACCCGTGCCAGCGCGGTCTCGGCGGTCAGCGGCTGCGCCAGCTGGCTGCCGGTGTTCGGCTGGTAGCCCATGCCGCTCCCGTTCGCCCCGACGCCGCCCATCATGCCGTAGCCGTGACCGCCGCCCATTACGCCGGTGCCGAACGCGCTCGAGCTGGAGCCCATCATCCCGTAGCCACCATACCCGTTAGCGCCGCCCATCATCCCCTGGTGCAGTCCGGCGCCGGCCGTGCCGAGCATCGGGTTGTACTGCGTGTTCCACATCATGCTCGGCTCGGGATGGACCGCCTGGCCGTCCAGGCTGACCAGCATCTCGAAGGCGCCGTTCCCCGTCGCGGGGTCCAGCACCTCGACGTAGAACTGGTTCGAGAACTGCATCACCTCGCCGGCCTTGAGGTTGGCGAGCCCGGCCTGGCTCAGGTACTGTGTCACGCGGTCGCGCGCCTGCTGCATCGTGATCGTCGCGGTGGCGGGCGTGGCGCCGGCGCCTCCGGGAGTCGCTCCCTGCCACCACATGCCCCGCGCCGCCACCGGCAGGGCGATCGCCAGTCCCAACAGCCCCACCACCAGCACAGCGCCGAGTACCACCACCGAACGTCGCATCTGTCGCTCCTTCTCCAGGCTCTATCATCCGGCCTCAGCGGGACGATCCGCCGAGCACGTCCTTCGCCTTCCGGTACTCGTCCTCCGTGATCTCGCCGCGAGCGAAGCGCTCGCTGAGGATCCGCAGCGCCGGGTCCTCGCGCGGCCCGTCGGACACCACCGGCCTGCCCGCTCCGACCGCGCGGCCCACGGCCCAGACCACCAGTGCGATCAACCCGAACCAGAACACCAGCATCGCGATCATCCCGATCCACCCGTAGGTGCCCATGCCGCTCCAGCCGTACCAGCCCATCATCGTCGTGCTCCTGTCCTCTCCGGCTCCCGGGCGAGTCGCTCTCCGCCTCACCACCTGAAGCGTATGCCGGGTAGGTCAAGCTGCCCTCGCGCGTTGCTCAAGATTTGGTCAAGCAACAGGTAAGATGAAGCCTGAGCGGCGACCGCCGGAAACCCTCGGGTCTCGCACCGGCCCGTCTGCCGCTGACCGCGCGCTCCGTTCGGCCGACGTCTCGTCGTCAGGAGGAGGCAGCACGAGCATGCTGCGCTGGGGCTTCTTCCACTCAGGCCTTGCCCCGTGGTGGTGGGCCGCCCGGGTCGGTGTCTGGTTCGTCATCGTGGTGCTGGTGGTCGCGTTCGTCCTGTGGCTCCTGCGCCAGAGCGGGGGCACGCGCCCCGCGCCCGGTGCCACCGATGATCGGGCGCTGGCCATCCTGCGCGAACGGTTCGCCCGCGGCGAGATCACCCGGGAGCAGTTCGACGAGATGCGGCGCGCGCTGGAGTAGCCGGCCGTCCGGCCGGACCAGCGTCCCGGTCCGCTTCAGGACCTCGCGCCCATGCCCGGGCCGAGCCGTTCGGGCATAGTCCTGCGCATCTGAGCGATGCGCAGCGGACGCGCGAACGCCTGGGCCGGAGGTCCTCTTGCTCCTCCGGACGATCGTGAGGGGCCGATGACCGGGATCGGACGCTGGGCCTGGTGGTCGGCGGCGGTGGTGCTGCCGCCGCTGGCGCTCGTGCTCCTGCTGACCGACGCGCTGCCCGATCCCAACTGGGTCGGTCCGCAGTTCCACTTTTACATCGTCTCGTTCACCTCGCTGCTCGCGCTCGGGCTGGCGGTGCTGATGGTGACGGCCGCCGGGCAGCTGATGGACGCGCGCGTCCTGTTCGTCGGTCTGGCCTTCATGGGCCTGGCGGGTATCTTCCTCACCCATGCGCTGACGACCCCCGGCGCGCTGGTCCCGGGCGACAACCCGTGGGTCGGGCTGTCCGCGCGCCTGAGCCTGCTGGTGTGCGCCGCGTTCTCGGCGCTCGGCACCGTGGCCTGGCCCGCGGACATGCAGGCCGCGATCATGCGCCGCAAGGGCCGGATCACCGGGCTCTTTGCCGCCGCGCTCGCGGCCTACGCGGTGGTCGCCGTGAGCGACGCCCTGCTCCATCCCTCGGGCGTCGGCGCGGCGGCTGGGGCGGAGTACGGGGAGTACGGCACGGCACCCACCTCCCGCGATCCGGCAGCCGGGCTGTTCGCCCACCTGTCGAGCCCGGCGGTGTCGTACGTGCTGACCGCGGTCACGTTCATCCTGCTCGCGATCGTCATCGCGCGCTACGTCCGGCTCTACCGCCTCACGCGCCTGCCGCTGGTGGCGGGCTTCCTGGTGAGCGCCATCTTCCTGGCCCAGGCGCAGCTCTCCATGACCCTGGCGCCGGCCTGGCATGCCAGCTGGTGGGAGTACCACACGCTGCTCCTGGCGGGCTTTTCGGCGGCCTGCGTCGGCCTCGTGCGCGAGTACGCCCGCGGCGGCAGCCTGCAGGACGTCGTGGAGGGTCTCTTCCTGCACGACACCATCGCTCAGCTGCAGCGCGGCTACACCGAGGTCATCGTCGCGCTGGTGGCGGCCGTGGAGGCCAGAGATCCCTACACGCGCGGCCACACTCAGCGCGTCGCGGAGCTCGCGGTTCTGATCGGTCAGGAGCTGCGGCTCACCCCGGAGCGGCTGCGGACCCTGCACCAGTCGGCCATGCTCCACGACATCGGCAAGATCGGCATCCCCGATCAGATCCTGAACAAGCCGGGGCCGCTCACCGACGACGAGTTCGACGTCGTCAAGAGCCACCCGGAGCGCGGGTACCGCATCATCAAGGAGGTCCGCTCGCTGCAGCGTGAGCTCGGCGGCGTGCGTCACCACCACGAACGCCTGGACGGCTCCGGCTATCCCGACGGGCTGTCCGGCGAGGCTATCCCGCTCGAGGCCCGCATCATCGCCGTGGCCGACGTGCTCGACGCCCTCACGTCGGCTCGCTCGTACCGCGGCCCCTGGCCGCTCTCACGCGCGCTCGCTCTGCTCGACGACGAGGCTGGCCGATCCCTCGATCCGCGCTGTGTCGAGGCGGTCCATCGGGTGTTGCCGATCTGGTCCGCCGTGCCGTCGTTTGAGGTGGAGCCGGCAGCGGCGACGGTCTAGTCCGGTCTCGGCGAGACGCTCGTCCGCTCCCCCTGTCCTGTTCGCCCCGGCCGGCCACTGGGTGTCCATCGGCCCGCGTGCCCGCTACAATCGGACCAGTGGCGATTCTCCGACCCCGCCGAACCTGGAATGGACGGGCGGATGGAGTCTTCTGCAGGTCAGCCCCCGCGGGTCGATGCGACCCCCGGGGAGCGGCTGGCGCGGCTCTGGGAACGACTCCCCGGACATGCGGGCGCCGAGAGTCCGCTCGATCTCGTCGTGGGCATTCTCGACGCCGTCGCCGACGCGGTCACGGTGCAGGACGCGCCGGGCCACCTCGCCTATGCCAACCCGGCCGCCGCCGCCCTCCTCGGCCATCCGGCGCTGACGCCGCTGTACTTGGCACCCTTCGGGCCGGTCGGCTCCTCGGTCGCGATTCTCGACGCCGACGGCCGGCCGCTCACCTTCGACGACCTGCCGGCCGCTCGCGTCTTCGCCGGCGCGCCGGTTGCGCGCCAGACCGTGCGTTTCCTCCTCGACGCCACCGGTGAAGACCGCTGGTCCGACGTCGAGGCCTGGCCCATCCGCGACCCACAGGGCCGGGTCCTGCTCGTGGTCAGCCGCTTTCGCGACATCACGAGCGCGCGCCGCGCCGAGGAGCGACTGCGCTTCCTGGCCGAGGCCAGCGTGGTGCTCGCGGACGGGCTCGACTACGAGACGGCCTTGCGGCGACTCGCCCGGCTGGTCGTGCCGCGGCTGGCCGACTGGTGCATCGTCGATGTGGCCGCCGGGCTGCATGCGCCGCGGCGCCTCGCCGTCGAGCACGTCGATCCGTCCCGGGTGGCCTGGGCGCTCGACGTCAGCCGGCGCTTCCCGCTGGACTCGACCGGCCCCGGCATCACCGCCCGGATCTTGCGCGGCGGGAAGTCGCTGCTCGTCCCGCGCGTGACCGCCCAGACGCTCGAGAGGGCCGCCCCCAGTCCGGAGATCTTGCGACTGCTGGCACAGGCCGACATCTGCTCGGTCATGCTCGTGCCGCTCGCCGCCCACGGGCGCAACTTCGGCGTGGTGACCTTCATCCGCGGCGCGGCGGCCATGCCCTATGACGACACCGACCTGGCACTGGCGGAGGACCTGGTGGGCCGCGCGGCGCTCGCCGTGGCACACGCGGTCGCCCACGAGTCCGAGACTCGGGCGCGGGACCTCACCGCCGCCCTCGCCCAGACGATGGCCCGCGCCGAGATCGCGGCGGTGGTGCTGGAGCGCGTGGTTCCGGCCATGGGCGCGCGCCGCGGCGCCTTCACCTGCGTCTCTCAGGACGGCGCGACGCTCGAACTGCTCGGGACCACCGGCGTGCCCGACCCCGGTCTCCACGCCCTGCGGCGGCTCCCACTCGACGGCAACGGCCCCATGGTGGACGCGGTCCGCGATCGCGCGCCGATCGTGCTCGAGACCCACGAGGCGATCGCGGCTCGTTACCCGGACCTCGCGGCTACGCCCGCGTTCGCCGACGACCGGGCCGTCGTCGCGCTCCCCGTGCTGCTCAACGGGCGCGTGCTCGGCGCGATCCGACTGGGATTCGCCGAGCCACGCCGGTTCGAGGGGCACGATCTCGATCTGCTCCTCTCCCTCGGTCGACAGGTGGCGTTGGCGCTCGACCGGGTCCGTCTCTACGACGCCGAGCGGCAGGCCCGGACCGGGGCGGAACTGGTCGCCCAGCGCCAGGCCGTGCTCGCGGAGGCAAGCCAGTTGCTGGCTGCCGCGCTCGACGACGAGGCCACGCTGCAGCAGGTGGCCGAGCTAACCACCCCCGCGCTGGCCGACTGGTGCGTCATCGACCTGGCCGACGAGGAGGACGCGCTCAGGCGCGTCGCGGTCGCCGTCGCCGATCCGGCCAGCCGACCGCTGGCCGAGGAGGTGCGACGTCTGCCGGTGAGTGCGCCGGACGACAGCGACGGCATCGCCCGCGTGCTCAGCACCGGCGAGCCCGAGTTCTATCCGGAGCTGACTCCGGCGATGGTGGCCGCGATCCCCGAGCCGCGGCAGCGGGATCTGGCGCACCGCAGCGGTATTACCGGCTCGATTACCGTCCCGCTGGTGGCACGCGGGCGCACCATCGGTGCCCTGTCGCTCGCGGTCAGCGGGACAGCGCGACGCTACGGAGACGACGACCTGGCGGCGGCTCGCAGCCTGGCCGACATCGCTGCGCTGGCCATCGATAACGGCCGTCTGTTGCGTCGTGCCCAGCAAGGAGCCGCGCGCACCAGCGCCCGGGCGCGGGCACTGCGGGCGATCGCCGAGGCGCAGCTCGACCGACAGGCCGTGCTGGAGAGCATCACCCGCTCGGTGTCCGACCTCACCGGAGACGCCGTCATCGTCCGCCTCGTCTCGCCGGACGGGCGCTGGCTGGAGACCGTGGCCGTGGAGCATTCCGTGCCCGAGGAGCGGGACTACCTCTTCCGGCTCCTCGCCGGAACCCCCCAGCGGGTCGATGAGGGACTGAGCGCGCGGATCCTGGCGACCGGCCAGGGCACGCACGTGCCCGCCACACGCGAGGACGAGATGCTGCGGCAGATCCGGCCGGAGTACCGGGGCTACCACGACCGCTTTGGTGGTCACGGGATATTCATCGCGCCGCTGCGCGTCGCCGGACGGGCGATCGGAACCATCTCAGTGGTCCGCCCCGCCAGCGAGCGGCCGCACACGGTCGAGGAGCGCTCCTTCGTCCAGGACCTGGCGGACATCGCGGCGCTGGCGATCGAGAACGCGCGTCTCTACACCCAGGTGCAGGACGCCCTGCGCGCCCGCGAGCACTTCCTCTCGATCGCCTCGCACGAGCTCCGCACCCCGCTGACCGCGGTCAAAGGGCAGGCGCAGCTCGTCGAGCGCTTTCTGGCCCGTGGGCAGATCGATCCCGAGCGGCTCTCCCTGGCCGCCGCCCGGCTGTCGCAGGCCGTCTACCGGCTCGACCTGCTGGTGCGCGACCTGGTCGACGTCTCCCGGCTGCAGGCTGGCCGGCTGGCCCTGCGACCGGAGACGGTCGACCTGGTGACGCTGGTCCGCGACGTCATGGGGCGCGTCGCCGAGGAGGAGCCTCCGGAGGCCCTTCACCCGCACCGGTTCGTCGTCGAGGCGCCGGGGCCCGTGATCGGCAGCTGGGACCCCGCGCGGCTGGACCAGGTGCTGGCCAACCTGATCGGCAACGCGCTGAAGTACTCGCCGGAGGGGGGCGAGATTCGGGTGAGCGTCCGCGCCCACGCCGATACCGCCGAGCTTGTCGTCTGGGACCAGGGGGTCGGCATCGACCCGGCGGACCAGCACCGGCTCTTCCAGCCCTTCGAGCGCGGCAGCGGGGCCGAGGCGTTCGAGGGGACGGGGCTCGGACTCTACATCGCGCGCCAGATCGTCGAGCAGCACGCCGGGGAGCTGACGTTCGTTAGCGAGGTCGGACGGGGAAGTGCCTTCACGGTTCGGCTCCCACTGACGACACCCGCCAGCGCCGAGCCCGCCCCGTCCCGCTGATCGAGGCGCTCGCTTGCCCGTGCCGGGCCCTCCAGCAGCTCACGCAACCATTAGTCCGGAACTCAGCCCCTTCAGTGGGCTTCGTCTATCAGCGCGGCGGCTTTAGCCCCGCGCGACGGGCCTCGCCGACGTCGTGGCGGACGCCCCGCGCGACGCTGCCGGCCGTCGCGGATCGATGCGCTGGCCGCCGTATACCGGACTAATTCGTCAAGGACCATGAGCCCCGCGCGCGTGCTCCGCGTGCTCCGCGTGCTCCGCGTGCTCCGCGTGCCCCAAACCGGCTCGGCGGTCCCTCGATTCCTCCGCCAATCGCCCTAGTGGGATGCGTTGCGGCTCCCGAGGGTCGCCTGCAGACCCTGCACCAGCGCCTGCTGCTCGACCGAGCTCAGTCGCGCTCCGGGGTGCGCCAGCAGGTAGATGGATGGGGGCATCTCCCCCTCCTGCACCTGCCGGCCGGCCTCGTTGGCCGCGCGATAGGGGCGATTCCATTCG
>DATKRJ010000089.1:0-13775 GCA_035532355.1 Thermomicrobiaceae bacterium
ATCGCTCAGGAACGCCATCCGCGTGCGCCGCGTGAGCTGTGTGCGAAGCGTGCCCGGCGTGCACTGCCCGCTCTGGGCGTCCGGCGTACTCCGGGACGGAGCCTGCTGTTCGACCCGGCGTGACCACGCTCCTGCCGGCAGTTTACCGCGTGCCACCGCGCGCACGGTACAGGGGGTTCCCGCCTCGCGGGCCAACCGGGCAACGATAGAATAGAGTGTCGACCCAGGTCCGGGACGATCCGACAGAAGAAATGGGAGCGCCATGACGGCGTCGGTGAACTCAACTCTTGCGCGCTACCGCTGGGCGTCCGCCTTCCTTAACGGCATGATCCAGGCGCCTCCCACGCCGCGCCCGGACGCGACGTCGGAGGAGATCCGCGCCCGCGCCATCAACCGGGTCGACCGGCTGCGCCGCTTCCTGGACTTCGCCGGCCGGCCCCAGGACCGCTACCGCACGCTCCACGTTGGCGGCACCTCCGGCAAGGGCTCGACGTCGGCCTTCCTGGCCAGCATCCTCCAGGCCGCCGGCTACCGCACCGGTCTCCACGTCTCGCCCTACCTGCAGGTGGAGACCGAGAAACTGGTGGTAGACGGCCGGCTCGAGTCCGGCGACCGCTTCGCCGACCATGTCGACGCGCTCGACGGGCTGGTCAAGCAGTGGGCCGCCCGCGGCGAGCCGCCGCTGACCTACGGCGAGTTCTGGGTGGCACTCACGTTCCTCGCCTTCGCCCGGGACGAGGTCGAGTTTGCCGTCATTGAGGTCGGCGCCGGCGGCCGCTTCGACCTGACCAACGTGATCCAGTCCGACGTGGCTGTCATCACCTCGATCGGTCTCGACCACGTCAAATCGCTGGGCGGTACGATCCCCGAGATCGCCTGGCACAAGGCCGGCATCATCAAGCCCGCCCGTCCGGCGGTGACGACCGTGGATCAGCCGGAGGCACTGACGGTCATCGCGCGCGAGGCCGCGGAGCAGCGTGCCCCGCTGACTCACCTGGTCGACGGGCGCGACTTCCGGGTCCTCGGCAGCGGTGCCGCGGGCACCGCGTTGCTCGACGTCGCCAGTGGGAGATCCTTCGACCTCCCGCTGCCCGGCACGTTCCAGGGCGCCAACGCCGCCGCCGCGATCGGCGCCGCCCGCGCCCTCCGCGACCTGCCGCGCGGGCCAATCGACGACGACGCGATCGCCAGGGGACTCTCCTCGACGCGCTTCCCGGGACGCATGGAGATCGTGCGGGACGGGCCCCTGGTCATCCTCGACGGCGCCCACAACCCGGCCAAGATGGCGTCGCTGGTGGCGAATCTCGAGCGCCTGGGCCACCCCACCCGTCGCATCCTGGTCTTCGGCTGCCTCGACAGCCACGACTACCTGCAACTCGCCCGCCTCGTCGCCCCGGTGGCCGACGAGGTGATCGTCACCACCCCGAGCGCCACTCAGCGCACGAGCGCCGCGCCGGAAGCCCTCGCCGACGTGATCCGCGAGACCGGCTGCCCGGTGGAGGTCGTGACCGAGCCGCGCGGCGCGCTCGAGGCCGCGCTCGACCGCGCCGCGCCCGACGACCAGATCCTGGTCACCGGCTCGCTCTACCTCGTCGGCGCCGTCCGCGAGCGCTGGTACCCCAGTGAGGCGATCGTGCTCGCTCGCTCGAGCTGGCCCGGGCACGACGCGTGACGCGCCGCCTGATCCTCTTCGACGTCGACGGCACCCTGATCCGCCGCGGCGACCCGGCCCACCTGGCGGCGATCGACCACGCCCTGCATCGGGTCCTCCCGACCACCCGCCACGTCTCGATCGATCAGATCGACTTCGACGGCAAGGTGGACCGGCAGTTGTTCGGACTGCTCCTCGAGCGCGCCGGGCTTGGGCCAACGGTGCCCGAAGCCATGCTCCAGGCGCTCTTCGACGCCGCCGTCGACGCCTATCGGGTCATTTGGGGCGACCGCCACGGCGACGACGACCTGCTGCCCGGCGTGAGGGAGCTGCTGACCCGCCTGCGCGGGGACGAGCGTGTCGCGCTGGGGGTGCTGACCGGCGGCCTGCGCGGGGTCGTCGAACGCAAGCTGCACCGGCTGGGGCTGGCCGACTGCCTCCCGGTCGGCGCCTTTGGCGACGAGGTCGAGCGCCGCCCGGCGCTGCTGCCGCTCGCGGTGTCGCGCGCCGCCGCCCACTACGGTGTGCCGTTCCCGCCATCGCGCGTGGTCGTCGTCGGCGACACCCCGCTCGACGTCGACTGCGCCCACTCCGGTGGCGCGGCGGCCGTCGGGGTCGCGACCGGCCGCTTTACCGTCACCGAACTGCGAGGGGCCGGAGCCGATACCGCGCTCGAGAACCTCGCCGAGACCGACCGCGTCGTCGCCACCCTGCTGACCGTCGCAACGGCGGGCTCGCCGGTGGAGGCTCAGGCGAAGGGCTGCCCGTAGCGATTGTGCGACACGACCTCACCGATCGGCTTGCGCTGCTTGTGCGTGCCTTTGCGGGGATGCGCGGGGTATCCGAAGGGGACGATCGCCAGCAACTCGAGGTTGTCCGGCAGGCCCAGCACCGGCTTGATCGCCTCCAGGCCGCCGAATCCGACCCAGTTCGTGCCGACACCCTCCGCCCAGGCCACCAGGATCATGTCCTGGATCGCCCGGCTGGCGTCGGAGACGCCGAACCGCGAGCCCGTCTCATACGCGACCGCGACCGCCAGCGGCGCCTGCCCGACGTAGTGGCCGGTGCGCGCCAGCTCACCAAGCTGCCGCAGCGTCTCGCGGTCGTCGACGACGACAAAGTGCCAGGGCTGGCCGTTCTGGCTGCTCGCCGTCAAACGCGCCGCGCGGGCGATCTTGCGCACAACCACCTCCGGCAGCGGGTCGCCGCGGAACTCGCGCACCGCCAGCACCGTCCGCACTGCTTCGTAGACCTCCATCGCGTGCCCCTCTCACCACTCCGCGGGAACCGCCGCGTCGATCAACCTACCTCGTCGAACCGGCGAGCCGAACCTGCAATTCCGTTGCCCGGCATCGTCAGGGAGAGCCTCACCCTCAGCCGAGCTCCCGCAGCGACGGCACCGCCACCAGGCTGACGGCCACGGCCAGGAACAGTCCGGTCTCCATCAGAATCGTCGCGCGCAGGCTGACCAGCTGCAGCATCACCCCGGCGATCAGCATCCCGAGCGGGGAAGCCGCCGTCGAGACCGCGCTCACCAACCCGAAGACGCGCCCCAGCAGGGCCGGCGGCACCCGCTCCTGCATGATGGTCTGTGCCAGCGGGTCGATCGGACCCGCCGCCAGGCCGGTGATCATCACGACCACGACGGCGACCACCAGACCCGGCAGCAACGCCAGCCCCATCAGCGGAACGGCCGCCACCAGGAACGCTCCCACGAATGTCGCGCGCCGCGGCAGCCGCGACCCGAACGCGCCGTAAGCCAGCACGCCCATCAGCGTGCCGACGCCCGCCGCGCCAAGCAGCAACCCGAGCTCGACCGCGCTGCCGTAGATCCGGCGGACGTAGACCGGCAAGACCACCGCGATGAGGGGCGCGATCAGAAAGTTGACCACCGCGAAGATTCCCGACATCACCAGGGTGAGGCGATCCCCGCGCAGGTAGTCCAGCCCTTCACGCAGGTCCATGAGATACGTAGCCGGCCCGCCCGCCGCGCTGCCCGTCGCCTTCGCCGGCACGAGCAGACCGATCAGCACCGCCGAGATGAGGAACGTCGTCGCGTCGACGAGGAGAACGTTGCTCGCGCCGAGCACCGCGATCAGCACACCCGCCAGAGCTGCCCCGCCCAGCGCCGAGACGTTGTAGGCCACGCTCAGCGCCGAGTTGGCCCGCGCCAACGACATGTTTGCCAGCTCCGCGAGCTCGGGCACCAGGCTCATCCGGGCCGTCCCGCCCGGCGTGTTCAGCAGCTTCCCGACGAAGAGGATCAGCAGGAGCTCGCCGAAGCCGAGCCCCACCGTGTGGTAGAGCAGTGGGATCGCCGCCACGGCCACGGCGCTGAGCAGGTCCGACCACACGCTGGAGCGCTTGAACCCGGCGCGGTCGACCAGCGCACCGCCCAGCACCCCGCCCAGCAAGACCGGCAGCAGCGCGACGGCCGCCGTGATCCCGGTGCGCATCGCGCTTCCGGTCGTGACCAGGACGAACCACGGCACGGCGACGTTGGTCAGCGCGCTGCCGCTGAGCGAGATGATATTGGCCGCCAGGACGGCGACGATGGGGAGGCGCCGCGCGTTGGTTCCGGTGAGCTCGACCGTCGTCGCCGCTCCCTCACCCGCCGCCATACGTCAACCGGATCGGCCGTCAGCCGGACTCCCTCACCGACGTTTGACCCGGTCGGGCGCGGCCCACGGCGGGACTGCGGCGCGCCGTACTGCGGTGCTCAGGCGGCTTGGCGCTCCAACCCCAGATCTCCGGCGCGGTCTTTCATGGCGTCAAGCACGATCTGGATATGCTCGTCGAGCGGCACCTGGAGCTCCGCCGCCGCATGCTCGATCTCCTGGCGGTTGACCGCCGCCGCGAACTCGCGGGTCTTCCACTTCTTCTTGACGCTCTTGATCTCGACGTCGAGGATGCTCTTCGACGGCCGCACCAGCGCCACCGCCACCAGGAAGCCCGTTAGCTCGTCGACCGCGACCAGCGTCTGCTCCAGGCGCGTCTCCGGCTGGACTCCGGTCACCTCGCTGGCATGCGCCAGGATCGCGTGCGTCACCGCTTCGGAGCAGCCCAGCTCACCCAGCAGTCGCGCGCCTACCACCGGGTGCCCCTCGACGCTGATGTCGGGGTAGCGCTCGTAGTCGAAGTCGTGCAGCAACCCGACCAGCCCCCACAGCTCCGCGTCCTCCCCGAAACGCTCGGCGTACGCTCGCATGGCGGCCTCGACCGCCAGCATATGGCGGATGAGGTGGGGTTGTGTCGTGTACTCGGTTACCAGTGCCCAGGCCTGCGCGCGGTCCATCGTCCCTCCCTGTTCCCGTCCGATCTGCGGTCCCCAATCGGTGGCGTGGGCGCGGCGGCGCACGACCGGGCTCGACGGGCCACGGGCGGTTGGGGTCCGGACGGCCGTCGGCAACTATACCAGTCGCCCTGCGGGTCTCCGCGCTGCAACCGCGTCCGGGCCAGCACGTGGTGAACGGAGCGTCCGCCGCGAACGTCGGTCGGCCCGACGGCCCGCGGGGCCGGACAGTCGGAATCCATCGACACGTGGCGGGTGCGGTGCCTGCGGGGACTGACGGGCATGAGGAACGGCCCCGACGAGCCTCGTGGTTCCGGCGCGTTTCCATGGGCCCTGGAGCTACACGACGCACTCGCTTACGCGAGCGGTCACGTCGTCCTGTACCCGCGATCGCACCTCAGTTGCCCGGTGGTGCGACCAACCTCCCCGGTCTCCCGGTTCGGTCGGAACCCTCCACGACGGTGCGGACCACCGTAGAGCGTGCGCCGGTCCTTCGAAACAACTCCTCGGGACCGCATATCCACCGTAGCACCGGCGTGCCTGGCTGTCAAGATGGCGCGGCGGCATGGCGGCATCGTACGCGTGGGGCGGCTCAGGCTCGCGGCAGCAGCGCGTAGCGTGCCGCCTCGCCCTCACCTTCGCGCGCCACGCGCCCTTCATCCATCAGCTTCTCGAGATGCGCCCGCGCCGTCGCCCGCGCCGCGTGGCGGTGCTGCGGCAGTACGTCGGGGTAGAGCCGGATGACGATCTCCTCCACCACCGTCGGCCCCTCCTCCAGCACGCCGGCGATCTGCGCCTCGCGTTCCAGCCGATGCGCGATGTAGCGGCGCAGCAGCGCGGGCCCGTCCTCGATGACCGGACCGTGCCCCGGCAGTAGCCGCGTCACCCCGTGGTCGAGCATGCGCTGCAGCGAGTTCAGGTACGCCTGGACGCTGCCGTACGGTGGGAAGATGCCGACCGTGCCGACCCCGTGGACCATGTCCCCCGCAAGCGTGACGCCGGTGCCGCGCTCGATGAACACGATATGGCCGGCGGCGTGCCCCGGCGTGAGCAGGGCGTCGAATACGCGGCCGTCGATCTCAACCGTCTGTCCGTCGCGCAACTCGTGGTCCACCGGGACCTCGAACCCCATGCGGCCGAGGATGGGAAAGTCGTCCGGATGCAGCCAGACCGGCGCGCCTGTCGCCTGGCGCAGCGCGGCCGCGCCGGCGGCATGGTCGGGGTGCGCGTGGGTCAGCAGGATGTCGCGCACCGGCGGGTTGCCCAGTGCGTCGAGCGCCGCCAGCACCGTCGCCGTACCGGCCGCGGAGCCCGGATCCACCACCAGCACCGGACCGCTGCCGACGATGTAGGCGTTGGTCGCTTCCTCCATGATCCCGTCGTTCGGAACCACAACCCGCACGATCGTGTCCGCGACTTCCACCCAGCCGTCCCCTCTGGAACCCGGTCGACGCCGGTTCGCTGCTCACGATCGCGTCGGCGAGGACTACATGGCGTGATCGTAGCAGGGGGCGGCACGAATTGGTACGGCCTGCCCGTGGACGCGCCGCGCCCGTGTCACACCCCTTCCCGCGCAACTGTCGCGTTTCACACTTCACGGCATGCCGTACCACGGCCGGACAAAGCGGGGTAGAATCGCGCCGTCGGAGAGGGCACCACGCGCAGCGCGGACGGCGCCGCCGCCCGTGCCGAAGGTCAAGGAGTTTGGGATCTTGCTTCCACCACAGCCGAACGGAGCCGGCACGTTGACCGTCGGCGTGCCAAAAGAGACGGTGCCGGGCGAGCAGCGCGTCGCGCTGACGCCGGACGTCGTCAAGCGGCTCGCCGGACAGGGCTTCCGCATCGTCGTGGAGCGAGGCGCGGGCGAACTGGCGGGCTTTCTGGACCCGACGTACCAGGAGGCCGGCGCGACGATCCTGCCCGACGCCGCCGGCGTCTTCGAGCAGGCGGACGTGGTCCTCAAGGTGCAGCGGCCGACGGATGCGGAGCTGCCGCTGCTGCGCGCGGGCCAGATCCTGATCGCCTTCCTCGCCCCACTCGTGCACCCCGAGCTGGTCGTCCAGCTCGCCGAGCGTCACGTCACCGCCATGAGCATGGACGCGATCCCACGCATCACGCGGGCGCAGCCGATGGACGCGCTCTCGTCGATGAGCACCGTGGCCGGCTACAAGGCCGTGCTGCTCGGTGCCAACGCGCTCAAGAAGTTCTTCCCGCTGCTGATGACCGCGGCCGGCACGATCCGTCCGGCGCGCGTCCTGGTCCTCGGTGCCGGTGTAGCCGGCCTGCAGGCCATCGCTACCGCCCGACGACTCGGGGCGGTCGTCGAGGCCTTCGACACCCGGCCGGTGGTCAAGGAGCAGGTCGAGAGCCTCGGCGCGAGCTTCGTCGAGCTCGACGTCAGCGGCGAGGAGGCGCAGGACACCGGCGGCTACGCCAAGGAGCTGCCCGAGGAGCACATCCGCCGCGAGATCGAGCTGATCCGCGACCGGGCAGCGCGCGCGGACGTCATCGTCACCACCGCGCTGATCCCGGGCCGACCCGCGCCGGTGCTGTTGCCCGAGGAAACGGTCCAGGGGATGAGCCCGGGCTCGGTCATCGTGGACCTCGCCGCTGAGATGGGCGGCAACTGCACCCTGACCGCGCCGGGTGAGACGGTCGTGCGCCACGACGTGGTGATCATGGGTCCGCTCAACCTGCCGAGCGACATGGCCTACCATGCCAGCCAGATGTACGCCAAGAACATCTCCTCCCTCCTGGAGCACCTCGCGCCCAAGGCGCAGCTGAAGGTGGACCTGGATGACGCCATCACCGGCGGCGTCACACTGACGCGCGATGGCGACGTCCGCCATGGGCCGACGCTGGCGTGGTTGAAGGAGAAGGAGGGAGTCGCGTGAACCAGGAGGTGCTCCTCGGAGCCTACATCTTCATCCTGGCGATCTTCGTCGGGATCGAGGTGATCGGACGCGTGCCGTCCACGCTCCACACGCCGTTGATGTCCGCCACCAACGCCATCCACGGCATCGTGCTGCTCGGTGCTTTCCTCATCGCGGGCTCCGCGAACAGCCCGCTCCTGTACGTCCTGGCTTTCATCGCGCTCTTCCTCGGTGCCGGTAACGTCTTCGGCGGTTTCGTCGTGACCGATCGGATGCTGGAGATGTTCAAGAAGAAGCCGGTGGAGAAGCGGTGATTACCGACTATCGCGCAGCATTTATCGATATCGCCTACCTTGTCTCGGCGATCATCTTCATCTTCGGGCTCAGGCGCCTGAGCTCGCCGGCCACCGCGCGCACCGGTAACCGGTACGCGATGGTCGCCATGGGCCTCGCCCTGGTCGTGACGCTGGTCGATCGCTCCTTTATCTGGAAGCCGGTCAACGTCGTTATCCTGGTCATCGGCACCGCGCTGGGCGCCGCGGTGGGCATCTACTTCGCCCGCACCGTCCAGATGACGGCCATGCCCCAGATGGTCGCGCTCTTCAACGGTATGGGCGGCGGCACGGCCGCGCTGGTCGAACTCGCCCACTTCAGCGGCCTGCTCAACTCCGGCCAGAGCATCACCGCGGGCGAGGCCCTGGCGACCGTCATCGGCGTGATCCTGGGCTCGATCTCCCTCGCCGGCAGCGCCATCGCGTTCGGCAAGCTCCAGGAACTCCTCTCCGGACGGCCGATCCAGTACCAGGGGCAGAGCGTCGTCAACGCGATCGTCGGCCTGGTGATCATCGGGCTCGGCGTCTTCCTCGTGGGCTTCAACGGCGGCGACTTGATCATCTGGCTCCTCTTTGCCGCGGCGCTCGTGCTCGGCGTGGGGGCGGTGCTGCCGATCGGCGGCGCCGACATGCCGGTGGTCATTGCGGTCCTGAACTCGTGCACCGGCATTGCGGCGGCGGTGACCGGCTTCGTGGTCCACAACGAGATCCTGGTCGTGGCCGGAGCGCTGGTCGGCGCCTCCGGCGGTTTCCTGACCGTCCTGATGAGCCGCGCCATGAACCGGTCGCTCGGCAACGTCCTGTTCGGTGCGTTCGGTTCGGTCACGGCGGGTGCCGGTGCGGCCGTGGCGGGCGAGGCCAAGCCGATCCGCGAGACGACCGCCGAGGACGCCGCCGTGGCAATGGCCTACGCCAACGAGGTCATCATCGTGCCCGGGTACGGGCTTGCCGTGGCTCAGGGGCAGCATCAGATCCGGGAACTGGCCGCCGAGCTGGAGAAGCACGGCGTCACCGTCAAGTACGCCATCCATCCGGTGGCCGGGCGGATGCCGGGGCACATGAACGTGCTGCTGGCGGAGGCCAACGTACCCTACGACCAGCTGTATGAGATGGAGCAGATCAACGGCGAGTTCGAGCGAGCCGACGTCGCCCTGGTGGTCGGTGCCAACGACGTCGTCAACCCGGCCGCGCGCAGCGACACGAGCAGCCCGATCTACGGCATGCCGATCCTGAACGTGGATCAGGCACGCACCATCGTCGTGCTCAAGCGCAGCATGCGCCCGGGGTTCGCCGGCATCGAGAACGAGCTGTTCCACAACCCGAAGACGCTCATGCTCTTCGGCGACGCGAAGGACTCGCTGGCGAAGCTGACCGCCGCGGTCAAGGCGACCTGAGCCGCGGACCGGGGCCCATCAGCTGGCGCACTCGCCACTCCAGAAAGGAGGACCCTTTGGAGAGTTCGGGGACTACGCTGTGGCGGCAGTTCGGTGCGGCGATCGATATGCTCGACAACGCCGTCGCAGCCTGCCCCGCGCCGCTGTGGCGCGGGCGCCTCTGGTCTATCCCCCCGGACGGTCCCCTCGCACCGGAGTTCGCGGAGTTCTGGTACCTCTCCTATCACACGCTCTTCTGGCTCGACCTGTACCTTTCCGGGCCCCCGGAGGAAGCGTTCACGCCGCCCGCGCCCTTCTCGCGCGCGGAGCTCGATCCCGGGGCGCTGCCCGACCGCCCCTACACCAAGGAGGAACTGCGCGCCTACCTGGTCGCCACGCGCCAGAAATGCCGGAGCACGCTGGTCGCGCTGAGCGACGCGGAGGCGTGCCGGCCCGTCGCGTATCCCCGGGTGGCGGGGGAGCCGATGAGCTTTCTCGAGCGGCAGCTCTACAATCTGCGCCACGTCCAGGAGCACGCCGCCCAGTTGAGCCTCTTTCTCGGCCAGCACGCCATCCCGGACGAGGCGCTCGACTGGGTTGCGCGCGCGAAGGACGATGCTGGGAGCGCGTAAGCGCCGGGATTCCGCGGGCGGAGGCCTCCGCCGCAGCGCGGTAGTGCCCGTCCCCGTCTTGGTCGACAGTGCGGGCGGCGCCGCCCGCGCCGCATAGCGCGCATTATCCGCACGAAGCTCCTCGGTGCGCTGGACGGTCTTCCCGTCGTATTAGGACAGACCGATTTGGTCGAGGTAGTGCAAGGGCTCTGAAGGCCAAGTGAGGCCCGGAGCAAGCAGCTGCGTTGTGATCGCCGGGAATGGTCCGTGATGGGCGGCGAGCCGCTGGTAGAGGGCCGGATTCGAGGTCGCGTCGGGATGGGGGAGAAAGACGGTGTGCCGGCCCATGATGACGATGGTGCTCTGGAGCCACTCGGGGGTGAGGACTGCGCCGATGAGCCGTCGGTCGGGATCAGCCGACACATCGTCCTCAGCCAGGTACGGTCCCACGATATCCGCCTGGGGGTCCGCGACCAGATCGCGGACCCACTTGAGCTCCGGGCGGTCGATGTAGGTGTACCCGAGGACGGCGAACGCGGCGAGGTAGGCGGCGCGCAGGAGGGATACCTCTACGGCCGACGCCTTGGCGGCGACCGGGAATCCGAGCTCCACGCCGACGAGTTGGCCAGCTAGCGCCAGCCGGTCCACCGCTGCATGCGTCGCACGCACGGTCGCTTCGTCGTTGTCCTTGACCCAAACGATCATGTCGTCGACGTCGGGGCTCTCCGGGCGCAGGCGGAATTCAACGTTGAGCTTCTGACCAGCGATCATCGTGCGGGTCTTGAGGGAGCCTTCCCGGGCGAGGTAGTTGAGCACGCCCTCGTACCGCCCGGCGTGGCGATCGTGCAGACGCCCCGCTCGGTTGTTGCAGGCCTTGCACGTCAGCAGGAGCGGTTTCCCGCCCAGGACCACCGGCGGAACGTCCTCCACGGTCAGCCGTCCATCGCCGAGCGCTTCCCGGGGGAACGCCGTGAGGCATTCCGGGCAGACGTAACCCGGGCCCTTCTCGAGGAAGCGCGCTCCACGCGCGACGACTCCGGCCTCGAACCAGCGAGCGCGCGTTGCCTTACTCGGCTTCTTCGATCCCGGCATGCGTACTGCGCCTCCCCAGAATAGACCGCCTGGTCACTGGTCAGGAGAGCGGGATCTCGACGATGGTGTAGCGGTAGCTGGGCAGCCGGGCTTCCCAGCGAGGGCCGAGCGGACCGTCCTGCTGCCAGCCCCAGCGGTCACGCGCGACGCGCTGCGCCTGGTCGTCGCTCCGGCTCAGCTCGGCGGCCATCTTGGCCAGCTCCGCCGACCGGAAGAACCCGAGGGCGATCGCCTGCCCCGCCGGGTCGTCCGGGTGCTGGGTCAGGATGGCGCCCGACAGTTGACGCACACGCTGGACGAACGCGGGCGCCTCCACCGCCAGCGCGTTGAGCGTGTCGCGGATCAGCGCCGGCTGGCGCCGCTTGTCGGCGGTCTGCTCCACGACGATCCGCGCCATCAGGCGCGGCGCGAGGTCGAACAGGTGGACGAGGAACTCGTCCGGTGACTGGGCCTCGACCCCGAACGGCTCGAGGGCCGCCGCCGGGAAGTCCGCCAGATTGCGGGTGACGACCACCTGGGCACCCGCTTTGACGGCCGCAGCCAGCACGTGGCGGTCTTTGGGATCGTTCGGCATGAGCGGGAGCAGCGGGCCATAGCCCTCGACTGGAGACCCCGGAAACGCCCGCCGCAGCTGGGCAACGAGCCGCGCCGCGCCGGGAGGATCCGTCAGGTGATCGGCCACGAGATTGCGCCTCACCTCGTCGAGGATGGCTTCACTCCAGAACACGCGGTACAGCCGGTACTCCGCGGCCCGGAGCAAGGTGTCCCGGAGGGCGGCGGGGATTAGGACACAGGCATCCAGCACCACCCCGAACGAGGACACCGCCGGGGCCTAGCGGCGCTCGTCGAGGCTCAGCTCCTCGCTGAGCTGGGTCAGGCGCGCGAGCTCCTGGCGACCTGCCCGTTCGCGCGCACGCCGGTAGGCCATCAGATCGCCGAAGCGGATGCGCCGGTGGGTGCCGGTCTTGTGAAACGGGATCTCCCCGCGCTCCAGCAGCCGGATCAGGTGGGGGCGCGAGACGTTCAGCAGGTCCGCAGCCTGCTGGGTCGTCAACTCTTTGGGCACCGGGGCCACGGCGACGGCTTCGCCGTCTATCAAGGCCTGGACGACCAGGCGCAGCACCCGGAAGACCGACAGGGGCAGCGGGATGCGCTGCCCGTCCGGTCCCACGAGTGCTGGGATGCCCGCTGGTCGGCTCTCGAGTAAGCGGTCGAGCTGCTCGAGATCGTCTCGCTCGTCCGCGCCGGCGGCGATCGGTTCCTGGTCCTCAGCGACGGTCGACATCATGGCTGGCTCCTTCCTCACCCGACCAGAGCCTACACCACAACCGAAATAAACGCAACAGCATCCAGGACCAGGGCGTAGGCCGGAGCCAGCTCGCCGCTGCTGCTTCAAGCGTGAGCGGATGTCGCAGAAACGGCCGTATTGTGAACGGCTTTAGTCGCGGCTAATCCGGCCGCTGGCGTCGACCGGTTTCCGCGTCAGGACGCGGATTTCCGACGGAGGCCTGCGTTGCGGAATCGCGTCTCGAAATCAGCGTCTCACGACGGGGCGCTTTCCCGTAATCTGATCACGGTCAGTCCGGTGTGGGGCCGATCGCTGGCAGGAGGCGCCGGCCGCTGCTCCGCTGGCGAGGGCACCTTGAAGTGGTTCCGTGCGCGCCACGCCGCGGGCACGCGCGCACGCGGGACTGGCGACGCAGGACGCGGGCGGGGCTGCGAGGCACGGGCACCGGCACGACCACCGGCGTTGGCGCCGGCGCGGGCCGGCGCAACTGGAGCGCGCCGGCCTTCGGCAGCGTCGTGAGGGCCCGCCAGCAGGTCTGCGAGCGCGCGGGGCCAACCGCGGCGCGCATCGGGTGGACCCAGTCCCAGGCGTCCGCGTCCGCGCCGCGCACCGCGATGGCGAGGGCCGCGACGACCTGAGACGCGGCGAGGTCGGGCGTGGCGTCCTCCCCCAGCCGCCGGCGGGTCACAGCCAGGTCGACGAAATTCGTCTTCTCGCGGGCGAGCGCCGGCGGGCCCGTCCGGCGTGGAACTCGGGGGTTCCCGGCTCGGGGGCCGCGTCCGCGGCGGCGACGGACGGAGCCGCCGGAGCCTCGGACGGAGCCGGCTGCCGTCTCGGCCGTCGGGTCCGCGGCCCGGGAAGAGCATCTCCGTCAGGAGTAGCTCGGCGCATCGTGAGGGAGTTCGGCTCCCCGGCAATCCCACCCGGTCACGTGAGCGGGTCCGCGGCGCTGGGCACTCCGAGCCGCGCCGCTCACTTCGAGCGCGACGGAGTCTCCCCCTCCGGCGGCGGCTCCCCGGGTCCGTGCACCCCACCCGCGCCCGGCTGACGCTCCTGCTCCAGGCGGTCGACCAGCACCTCGAGCTGGCGATTGAGCGAGCGCAGGGCGCTGATCGCGGTGACCCGCGCCTCCGCCACCGAGCGCTCTGAGACCTCGCGCGTCACCTTGAACGCCGACGTGCGTGGCCCCTCGGTCTCTTCCGCGACCCGCCGCATCACCCGGTCGAGCCGGTCGGCGGCAGCGCGGAGGTCGTCGCGCAGGTT
>DATKRJ010000090.1:0-22216 GCA_035532355.1 Thermomicrobiaceae bacterium
CAGCGTTCGCGGCGGGGTTCGTGACGGTGCCGCTGGCGGTGACACTGCTCGCGTTCCGGCCACCCCTCCCGGCGGCATTGCTCGTACTGGGAGTCATGGGGACGGGCTTGAGCGTGACGAATCTGCTGGAGTACACGATCTACTTCGAGCGGATTCCCAACGGCATGCGGGCCCGCATACTCGGCGTCGCCGGAGCGGTCGGCTGGGGTACCGTGCCCCTCGGGCGATTGCTGGCGGGGTTCGCGATGGCCGCGGTCGGACTCGCGCCCACGCTGGTCGGCCTCGCCGCGGCGGTCCTGCCGGTGGTGCTCGCGTTGCTGATCGTTCCCACCTTCCGGCAGCTGTCACCGTCCGCTGCTGATTGAGGGATACGCGCCGTGGTACCGCGGGCACCGGCGTTTGGGACCCTCGTCAAGTCGTGGCGGACGCGCTCGTAAGCGACGGATCGCCGGGCAGTCGCGGACAAACCGCCGACGGCCGAGCGCAGCCACCTCCTGCGACACCGTGCGCTGGCGCTCGAGACACTGTTCGATCGCGACGACCTGCAGCAGAGGGTGTCCGCGCTCATCGGTGAGCCGCAGCCGCGGTAGCCGTGGGATCTGATGGCCGGCGACGCCACCATGCTCCCGGGATAGCTTCCGGCGTCGAGATGGATCAGCGATCGCCCGCGCCGCGCTCAGAATTCAGGACGCCGGCCGCTCCGGAGTTTTGTCACGAAATCGTGACAGGACGCTGCCACCACGTCCGCCCCGATCCCCGTAGTACCGCCATTCGCCCGCAAATCGCCCACCACTCGGACTAATGGGCCGGGAGACCGGCTCGAACCCGTCCGTTCACCGTCGCGGTGCCGTCCCTGCTGTAACGAGACTGTAACGCCCCGTAGCGAATTGTTGCGGGATTTCGACGGCGAGCGTCCTATGGTTTCACCCAGGACGAAGCGCGGGAGAGAGTCGCGAGCGAGGTCGGCCGGGTCACTCGTCCCAGAGGAGAACGGGCTGCGCGGGGCGCAGCGGCTGGCACGCTCGGCAGTCAGTTGTCGCCGACGTCCTCACCTTGATCACGACGAGGTGTTTCCAGACGCAGGAGGGCCGGCCGATGCGGTCGATTCCGGGCAGCGCGGGCCAGACTTTCCTCCGTCACGCCACGAGCGGACGCGGAGATCACGCACGTGGAAACACTGACTCCAACGCCGTGAAACCACCGATGTCTCGGACGACCGGAGTCTCTACGCTGACTACAGCAGAGTGGTAGCCGTGATCCCGTCTCGCGGCCCGATGGAGGCACGGGGTGGAGTGGCCCGGCGGACGTCGCGACGCCGTTCGGATCGCCAGGGATCGGACGTGCACGAGGGCCGAGGCGCGGAGTCGACCGCCGCTGAACGCGGTAATGCGCGTACGACCACCCGCACCGCCGCCTGGTGAGAGGAGTTGTCATGGCCTATCGGTTCACCGTCGATCCGGTCGCGTGTATCAACTGCGGCATCTGCATGGACCTGTGTCCGGTACGGTGCCTCGACATGACCCGTCCGGCTGGGGCAGGGCAGCCGGCACTGACCGGAGAGCTGCGCAGCCCGATCCCGGGTGCTGCAGCCCAGCAGCCGTGGATGATGCTGGCACCGGTACAGGTCGCTGCATGTATCGGATGCCAGGTCTGCGCGCAGGAGTGCCCCACCAACGCTATCGCGATTCAAGGCGGTGTGGCCGACATCATTTACGCCGCCCGCGGACCGGTCACGCACCTGCCGCCGACCGACGGTTGGCAGCCACTGGATGCATACACCCGGGCGTTCCCGGACGAGCCCGGTGACACGCCGTTTGGTGACGGCCACGCCTGGCATACCGCCGAGCGGCGGGAGACGTGGCAGAGCTGGCGGACGTGGCTTGGCGAGCGCAGCGAGGATCTCCGGGCACCCTGCCAGGAGGCCTGCCCGGTGGGGACAAACGCCGGGCTCTACGTCAGCCTGGTGGCCGAGGGGCGCTACGACGAGGCGATCACCGTCGCCGCGGAGTCGAATCCCTTCCCGGCGATCTGCGGCCGGGTCTGCACCGCGCCGTGCGAGACCGCCTGCCGCCGGGGTGAGTTCGACAGCCCGATCGCGATCCGGGACCTGAAGCGATTCGCGTCCGACCACGGCACCCGCGCTCCACGCGTGGTGCAGCGACCTGCGCGGCGCTACAACGACCGGGTGGCGATCGTCGGAGCCGGTCCTACCGGGCTCAGCGCGGCCTACTACCTGGCGCGTCGTGGGTACCCGGTTACCGTCTTCGACGCCCTCCCGGTCGCGGGCGGAATGATGGCGATCGGAATTCCCGACTACCGGCTGCCGCGAGCCGAGCTCGATCGGGACGTGACCGCGATCACGTCGCTGGACGTCGAGATCCGGCTCAACACGGCTCTCGGGCGTGACGTCACGCTCCCCGAGCTTCGCGCCGACTACGCGGCGGTGCTGCTGGCCGTGGGCGCGCAGCGCAGCCAGCGGCTCGACATCCCTGGGGAAGCGGAGCTCGCGGGCGTTATCCCGGCGACGAGCTTCCTGAAGGACTTCAACCTTGACCCACGCACCACGTTGCACGGCTCCGTCGCGGTCGTGGGTGGCGGCAGCACCGCGATGGACGCGGCACGGTCAGCGGTCCGCGCGGGCGCCCAGCGGGTGACCGTTCTCTACCGGAGAACCCGCCACGAGATGCCGGCGCAGGAGGAGGAGGTTCGCGCGGCGGTCACCGAGGGGATCGTGATCGAGGAGTTGGTGACTCCGGTCGCGGTGCTGGGCACGGACGGGCGCACCCGGGCCGTGCGCTGCCAGCGCATGCGTCTCGGTCAGCCCGATGCCGACGGACGCCGCCAGCCGGTGCCCGTGGCCGACAGCGAGTTCGAGTTCCCGGTGGATGTCGTGCTGGTCGCGGTCGGCGAGGCGCCGGACCCCTCGTTCCTGCCGGCGGGCACGAGCGTTGGCGTGGCGCCGTGGGGCGGGCTGCTCATCGACCCCACCACCCTGGCTACCGGTGCTCCGGGAGTCTTCGCCGCGGGCGACGTCACCTACGGCCCCAAGTCGATCATCCAGGCCGCGGCTCACGGGCGGAAGGCGGCGCAGTCTATTCACGCCTTCCTGCGCCATCTCGCGCCCGGCGAGACGGCGGAACTACCCGAGGGAGATTTCGAGACGCGATCCACGTTGACGTCCGACCATGTGGTGATGCTGGATCTGCGGCCGACGGCCCGACAGGCGATGCCGCTGCGTACGGACGCGGCACCGGAGCGGTCACGCGAGGCCGCGACGGGGTTCACCGAGGACCAGGCGCGGCAGGAGGGTGGTCGGTGCCTGCGCTGCGACCTGGCGTACCTGTGTCCGACCGTGAAGCAGCGCGGGGCGGGAGCCCCTGCGTCCGTCGGCTCGCGGTCCTGATCGCAACGTCGTCACGTTTCACCAAGGAGGTGTCGCGGTGTCCGTAGGGGACCTGACTACCGCAATCATCAACGGGATCAACGCCGGTGGTGAGCAATTCATGGAGGGGACGCTGGCTGCGGTTCTCCCGATCATTTGGCTTGCCATCCTGGGCCTCCAGATCGCTCAGCCATACATGCTCGACATGATCGGACGCTTCACGCTGCGACTGGGCGCCGACATGCTGTGGCTGATCTACGTCATGGTGCGTGACATTTTGATCGTCACCGGGGTGGTGATGAGCTTCATGTTCTTCTTCCCCGACGTGGTCACCACGGACGTGCTGCCGCTGACCGGCGGACTGGCGGCGGCGTGCCTATTCGGGGTGCTGCTGGTCAAGCTCATGGGCGACCCCGACCAGAACCTGCGCGACTTCCGACTGGTGAGCGCGCTGCTCGGACTGGGTGCTGCGCTCTACTTCATCCCCTACGTCGTCGGAGTGCAGGCGAACAGCGTGGCCACGGGCACGCTCCTGAGAGTAAGCAACTTCCTGGTCACGAACAGCAATCCGTCGTGGGCCGTCCCGCTGACGTACGTGTCGATCGCCTTGCTGGCGGTGATGGGCGCCGTGGCTGCCGGCTACACGCTGCGGACCGGCGGTCGACCCGAGGTTGAGCCATCCACGAGCGGCGACTAGGACTGACGACGCCCACACGAGAGGATGAAGAGTCATGAAGCCGGATGATGTTGCAACCGCGATTACAAACGCGCTCGTCCAGGGCGGCGCCAAGTGGCTGATGGCGACGATCGTCGCCTTTCTACCCGGACTGTGGACCATGACGCTGATGCTCCACCTGGGCCGCCCGTACGTACTGCGCACCCTGCGCCGCTGCGGGTTGCGGCTGGGCGCCGACGTGTGGTGGATGTCTTATCTGCTGATGCGCGATGCGCTCCTGTTGGTGACGTTCGCGCTGAGCTGGATCTTCTTCGCGCCCAATGAGGTGCAGTCGGCGGCGCTGCCGATCACCGGTCCGGTCGCGGCGCTCTTCCTGCTGCTGGCGCTGGCTGTGAAGCTGGTGCGGCGCGTGGACGACGACGTGTCGGCCTACCGGTGGTCGACCGCCTTCCTGGTGGTCGGGGCCACGCTCTACTACCTGCCCCAGGTGTTCGCTATCGAGGCGAACAGCCAGCCGCGGCTGTCCTGGCTCGTTGACACATTCACGAGCAGCTCGCACCCGACGGCCGCGCTCTGGATCATGTGGGTCTCGCTTGCCGGGGTGATCGTGATCGCCGGCGGGCTGGCACTACGCCTGATCCAGCACGCGGATCGCACGATGGGGCAGCGGCTCAGCACGACCCGACCCAAGACCCCATCCGCCGCGGCCCACGCTGCCGACGACTAGACGTCGTGTGGCCCACGCGGGCGGGATCGATCGCGGTCGATCCTCGGAACAGCGGAACGCCGTCGGGAACTCTCCCGACGGCGTTCCCATTCTCCCGCTCCCCGAGAAGGATTCGAACCTTCAACCTTGCGGTTAACAGCCGCCTGCTCTACCGTTGAGCTATCGGGGATTGCGCGCGCAAGACCGGCGAGCAGTCTACCACGACGGTCCCTCCGGCGCAACGGTGGTCGGACCTGGCGACGGCCACGGCAACTCGTGCAATTCTGCACAATCACGTGTGCGCATGTTAGAATGAACTCCCGCTCGACGGATTGGGCGCTGGGCGGCGCAACGGTCGCGTCCTGCCGGCATTCCCAAGGAGCACGCCGTGGAGCAGACCACACTTCCAGGCGGGTGGGGTACGGTGCCCGGCGCCGGAGGATACGTCATCGGCGTCGAGATCGGCGGGCGGGGTCAGCGCGTGGCCGTCGCCGACGGTGGCGGACGCGTCCTCAGTCAGGCCCAGTCGATCGATGCGGCTGCCCCAGCGCCGAGCGTCGTCGAGACCGTCAAGTCCCTGGTCGGACAGGCCTGCCGCGCGGCCGAGATCCCGCTCGACCGCGTGTCGCGCGTTGGCGTCGCCTTCGGAGGCCCGGTCGACAGCGCGCGTGGTGTGACCCTGCTATCCCACCGTGCCGCGGGCTTTGAGAACTTCCCGCTCGTCAACGTGATCGAGGATGCCCTCGGGATTCCGATCGTCCTGGAGAACGACGCGCGGGCGGCGGCGCTCGGCGAGACGATGTATGGTGCGGGGCGCGGCTCGCAGGACGTTGTCTACGTACACCTCGGCACCGGAGTCGGCAGCGGCATCATTGCCGATGGTCGGTTGCTCCACGGGACGAGCGGCACGGCGGGCGAGATCGGCCACATGGTGGTGACGATCGGTGGCCCGATCTGCTCCTGCGGTAAACCCGGACACCTGGAGGCCTACGCATCTGGACCGGCGATCGTCAGCCGCATGCGGCAGCGCGTCGCATCCGGAACGTCCGAGGAGAAACGGGCCTGGGCCGACGGAGCGTCGCTCACGGTGCGTGTCATCTTCGAGCGGGCGCACGACGGGGACGTGGCGGCGTCCGAGGTGGTGTCCGAGACGGTCCAGGTGCTCGGCATGGCAATCGCGAATCTCATCACGGTCCTGAACCCTGCCACGGTGATCGTGGGCGGATCGGTCGCTGAGGTCGGAGCACTGCTGATGGACGCGCTCGGATCGCACGTCCGGCGGTACTCGTACCCGGCCGCATCACGCCGGGTGCGGCTGTCGTTGAGCCAATTCCGGGGCGACTCGGCGCTGTTGGGGGCCGTGGCGCTTGCGCTGCCCGGGGGCGGTGGCTGACGCGGTCGAGTCCTTCCGGGGGCAACCGCCCACCCGCGCAATTGTTGCCGCCGCGATCGAAAAATTGTAGACTTGCCCAGTTGGGGCCTTGGCGATGGGAGGTTATCCGATGTCCGTCGTTCGATTGAGCGATGAGCACCTCACGTACTTACTCTTGTTGCTCCGGAACACCCCGCGCCCGATGACGACCGCAGACCTGGTTCGTGCGCTCCGCGAGCGTGCGGCGCGCTGAACCCGGCCGTCCCATCGCGCTAATGCATTGAGGAGACAGACACAGGCATGCAGACCGCAGAGGCGATCACGCAGCCTCAGTTCGGCGGGTCCGCGGACGAGCGGCGGGTCGCGGAGGAGGCGTTCAGAACGATCGCCGTGATGGGCCACTTCTTCCCGCGAACTGCTCCGATTCGCGTGCGGCTGACCGCGCTTGCGGAGTTCTTCGCGGCTCGTCGGTCGGACCGCACGCAGGAGGAGTGGCGTAGCGAGCTCGATCGAGTGTTGACGAACAACTCCGACGTCTTCGGGCGGGAAGAGACCGCGGACGGAGAGGTGGTGTTCGTTACCACTGCGGACGGTCGATCTCCGCTAGGCCACGCGCAGACGGCGAACGCGCACACACTGGCTCGCCGCTTTCAGGAACCCATTCCGGTACCCGACCAGCCGACGACAACGCTACGGCGACGCCGGCCATCCTCCGCCGAGGAAGAGTTGATCGCCGCGCTGGAGGCGGAGGAGCAGGCTGTCGCGGCCGCGGAGGCGATCGCCGTGGTCGAAACCTTCGAGCCGGAGCCGGCTGAGGTGATCGAACTGGTCGTCGAGCCGGCGTCACCGGCCGTACCCGCAGTCGAGATCGGCCTGGCAGACATCGCCGCGATGGATGAGGACGCGCTGGCGGCGGTCATCACCGAGGAGTTGCGGCACGACCTCAGCGTCGCGAGCTTCGGCGATCTCTGGATGGTCGAGGACAAGGTGCCCCGGCTCAGCCGCGGGGATCTGCGCCGGATTCGGGACTACCTCCTGGAACGCAATCAGCCGCTCAACGACGAGACCCTTCTCCAGGACGTCCTCGGTCTGCGATCCACGGCCGAGGATTACCAACTCATGCGGTTTGCTCTGAACTTTCGCCTGTCGCGCGAGCATCGTGAGTTCGAATTCGTCGGCACGACCGACCAGCGACTCTGGTCGACCACCGGGCTGCCGCCCATTGGGACCGTCAAGCGGAAGGCCAGTGAGATCGGGACCGACTACCGGTTCGTGCTCGAGCATCCGGGCGTGGACATGGCGGCCGGTGAGACAGTAGTCGAGCACGTCCTGACGTTCTACGAGTACCAGCTGGGCGTGTTGCCGTACGACGCGACATTTCAGGCGCTGATGCCGGCGGCGATGCAGCCCGAGCAGCGGGCAGCGGCGCTCGCGTTCGAGTCGCCTCAAACGTACGAGACGTTCTTCGTCGAACTGCGATACCCGACCGGGAACCGCGGTGGGTATCTGGCGGGATTCGAGCGCTTCTTCGCTGAAAATCTGGTGCCGGGCGCGCTCATCACGATCGAGCGCAGCGAGAACAACGGGCGTTACCTGCTGGAGTATCTGCCCATCTCCGGCCAGGACCGCAAGCTGCTCCACCTGGACGAGAAGAAGGGACGCTACGTCTTTCGCCCGACGACTTTCTACTGTGCGACTCAGGAGAACATGCTGCTGACCGAGAACCGGTTCCCGCGGTTCGCGAACACGCCGCCGCTCGAAGAGCGAGTACGGCGCCGCCCGGAGGAGGTTCTCGCCGCCGTGTTCGAGCGGGTGGGCGAGGTGGAAGGGGCCGGAGCCACGCGGCGGTACATGGCGATCCTCGACGACCTGCTGGCAGCGTCGAATGTCGAGCGACCCGTAAACGCGGAGCTCGTCCGCTCCGTCGCGCAGTCGCCGAACAGCCCTCAGTTCAGCATAGACCCGGACGTGGAAGATGTATTTTACTACCAGCCCCCAGCAGAGTGATCCGGAGACCGATCGGCTCGTAGGACTGCTGGGCGAGATCCGCGACGGATCGCGCTCAGCCGCACTGGTAGGGCAGTTCTCGGACCTGGATCGACGTGCGGTCGTTCGGGTCGCCCCAGCCTGGCGGAGCCTGCCGGTCCTGGCCCGCCGCTACGTCGTTCGCACGATGGTCGAGATGGCGGAGGCCAATGTCGAGCTGAATTTCTGGCGATTGCTGCGCATCGCGATGGCCGATCCCGATGCGGAAGTCCGCGCGCTCGCGATCGCCGGGCTGTGGGAGGACGACAGCACGCCGGTCCTGGACGAGATCTTGGCCCGCATCGGGACCGAGCAGGAATCGGCGGTTCGCGAGGCGATGGTGGTGTCGCTGGGTCGCTTCAACTACCGGGCAGCGGTCGAGGAGCTCGACGAGACGCGCGCCGAGGCCATTCGGAACGCACTATTCGACGTCCTCCGCTCAGCCGAGCCGCTTGGCATCCGGCGACGAGCGCTCGAGTCACTGGCCTACCTGCTAGACGATCGCGAGGTCACCGATGCGATCGCCGAGGCTTTCGACTCGCCATACCACGAAATGCGAGTGAGCGCGTTGTTCTCGATGGGCCGTAATCTCGACCGCCGCTGGCTGCCCGCGGTGCTGGAGGCGCTCGAGAGCGAGGACGCCGAGTTTCGCTACGAGGCTGCCAAAGCGTCGGGTGAGTACGGAGACTCGCAGGCGGTCGACCCGTTGCTGACCCTGATCGACGACGAGGACCGCGAAGTGCAGCTGGCGGCTGTCGACGCGCTCGGACAAATCGGCAGCCTCACGGCGCTGAACGCGCTGCGGCGCCTCGCCCGCGGCGACGACGACGTGATGCGCGACGCCGCGACGGAGTCCCTGGCGCAGGCCACCTCCGACACTGATCCGTTCCGGCCCCGACTTTGATCCCCACCGCGGCCACGGACGCTCGCTTCCGGCTGACCGTCAAGATGGTCAGCGGTGCCCAAGAGTGGCGAGAGGCCACTGGTCGGCTTGGAGGTCACCTGCTCCAGAGCTGGCGTTGGGGCGAATTCAAGCGCCGTCATGGCTGGTCACCGCTGCGGCTGCTTCTGTCGCGGGACGACGATCCGGTGGTTGCCGCTCAACTGCTTTTCCGCTCATTTGGCCCGGTAAAGATCGGCTACGCGCCGCGCGGCCCGGCGACGGCCGGCGCCTCGCTCCACGACCTGGCGGCGTTCACGTCGGCGCTCGATGGCCTGCATGCCGGCGGCGTGACGGCCGCACTATTCCTCGAACCTGACGCGCCGGACGTGCCGTTGCCCACCGCGGGCACGCTCCGCTGGCGCGCGTTCCCCGAGAGCTTCCAACCACGCCGTACAATCAAAGTCCCGCTCGTCGGCTCCGATGACGACTTGCTGGCTGCCATGAAGCCCAAGACTCGCTACAACGTCCGTCTGGCCGCCCGGCGGGGCGTGACGACGTGTGTCGGCGGTCTCACAGAACTGCCTGCCTTCTACCGCCTGTTGGAAGAGACAGCGGAGCGTGACCATTTCGGCATCCACAGCGTTGATTACTATCGGGACGTGCTCGACACGTTCGATGGCGATGCGGCTCTGCTTCTCGGCGAATTCGAGGGTGCGCTGGCCGCAGGTGTGCTGGTAATCCGACACCGCGACGAGGCGATCTACATGTACGGCGCGTCGGCAACCGCTCTGCAGCGCCATATGGCGACCTACCTCGTCCAGTTCGCGGCGATGCGCTGGGCGCGGGATCACGGCTGCCGCGTCTACGATCTCTGGGGCATCCCGCACCCGGACGAGCATCCGGAGGGCGTCGAGCGGGAGGAGGCCGCGGCGCTGAACGTGAGAGACGGACTGTGGGGCGTGTTCCGCTTCAAGCAGGGGTTCGGTGGCGACATCGTCGAGTACCCCGGCGTCTACGAGCGGGTGTACCTTCCGCCGCTGGTCGCCATGTGGCGGCGATTCGGACGGAGCCTGGGATGACCAGGACCTTCGTCGAACTCATCGCCGGGTTGACTGTTGAACGAATCAGCGGGGATCCGAGCGTGGCCATCTCCAGTGTGTGCTACGACTCCCGCGAGGCGTCTCTCGGCAGCATGTTCGTGGCGCTGCGCGGCGGCTACACCGACGGGCATCGCTTCCTCGACGACGCACGCCAGCGTGGCGCCGTCGCCGCGTTGGTAGAGGCGTGGCATCCGTCCCTCGACGGGTACGTGGCGGCCGCCCTGGTGGGCGACACCCGCGCCGCGCTGCCGTCGGTGGCCGCTCGATATTACGATCACCCGTCGAACGCGCTCGGTGTGGTCGGCATCACCGGCACCGACGGAAAGACGACCACGTCATACCTGGTCGACGCCATCCTGCGCCATGCCGGACTGCGGACCGGACTTATCGGGACGGTCGCAGTGAGGATCGCCGGTGAGGTCGTGCAGCACGACACGCGGCAGACCACGCCTGAGTCGCTGGAGGTCCAGCACCTGCTGGCTGAGATGCGCTCCGCCGCGGTTGACTGGGCGATCCTGGAGGCGACCTCACATGGGCTGGTACTGCACCGGCTCGATGAGTGCGACTTCGACGTCGGCGTGGTGACCAACATCACGCACGAGCACCTGGAATTTCACGGGACGATCGACGAATACCGCAGCGCTAAGGCGCTGCTGTTGCGGAAGGTGGCTGGCGGCCAGCGAGGGCGCCCGCGTGGAGTCATCCTCAATGTGGACGATGAGGGCGCGCGCTCAGTGGCGGAGGCGGCCGGCGTGGCCCCGATCCTCTGGTTCTCGAGCGGCGGAACACCCGCCGACATCGTGGCGACGGGGATCGACGCGAGGGCTGACGGTACACGGTTCGTCCTGACGACGCCCGGCGGGTCAGCCGACGTGGCGCTGCGGTTAGTCGGACAGTTCAACGTCGACAACGCGCTGGCCGCGGCGGGGGTGGGACACGTGCTGGGTCTCAGCCCCGCGATGATCGCTCGCGGCCTGGAGACACTCGACGGTGTACCGGGACGACTACGGCGAATCGACCTGGGCCAGCCATTTACCGTGCTGGTCGACTACGCGCACACGCCGGACTCGTTGCAGAAGACGCTGCGGCTCGTACGTGGGCTGGTCTCCGGACCGGTGATCGCTGTGTTCGGCAGCGCGGGCGAACGCGATCGAACGAAGCGGCCCTTGCAGGGCGAGGTTAGCGCCCGGCTGGCCGATTTCTCAATCTTCACCTCAGAGGATCCGCGGTTCGAAGACCCAGATCTGATCATCGCCGAGATCGCGGCCGGCGCCGACCTGGCAGGTGCCGTCGAGGGACGCGACTACCTTCAACTCGAGGACCGGCGGGAAGCGATCCGTGAGGCCATGCGGCGAGCGGAATCCGGCGGCGCGGTCGTTCTCGCGGGCAAGGGGCACGAGCAATGCATCATCTATGGGGCGGAGCGACGACCGTGGGACGAGGCGAACGAGGCGATCCGGGCACTCACCGAGTTGGGCTACGGGCAGTCATGAGTGGCCGTGGTTTGCGACCGCTGCGATTCCTCGTGGTGCTAGCCTGTCTGGCGCTGGTGCCGGCCGCATGCGGGTCGCCGGACCCCGCGTTGAGCCAGCCGGCGGCTGCCGCGGCGCAGCCTGCCGCGAAGATCCTCTTCGCGCAGAAGGGCGACATCTACGAGTGGGATGGCTCGTCGATTCACCAGTTGACCAAGCTGGGCGACGCATCCTATCCGCGCTGGTCCAGCGACGGAAGCCAATTCGTCTTCGTCCGTAGCGGCGACGCTTACTCGGATATCTGGACCGCCAACGCCGACGGCTCCGCACTGAAGCAGTTGACGCGCGATCAACCGACCGGACAGATCGGTACTCTCGACTACGTCAACAATGCGGTGTGGGCGCTCGACCCCGTCTGGTCCCGAGCGGGGGACGACATCGCGTTCGTCAGCGACCGCGGCACGCCGCAGAACTACGTCTGGCTTATCCGTGGAGTTGGTTCAAACGCCGTGCGGGTTCCCGGTTCCACTGTGAACGGCGACAACGTCGAGCATCCAGATTTCTCTCCGGACGGCAAGCAGCTCGTGTTCGCGCAGCGGGTTCAATCGCAGACCAATAGCCTTGACCGCTGGACCCAGATCTGGAAGGTTGACCTGACCACCGGACAGCTGTCACCGGTGGTTAAGACCGACTCGGGCTCCTTCGATCCGGCCTGGTCGCCGGATGGGAAGTGGATCGCCTACGTCGGCCGGACCGGCACCGCCGACGACCTGTGGGTGATACCGGCTCAGGGCAGCGGTCAGGCCGTCAAGCTGACCAGCACAGGGAACGTCGTCAGCCCGACATGGGCTCCGGACGGCAGTGGAATCGCCTTCCTGCAGACGGACGGAGTGACGTTTCAGGCGTCGTACATAAGCTTCAGCCTCGACGCCAGCGGTGCGCCGCAGGTGGGCAAGGTCCAGAACCTGTTCACCGCACCTCTGATCGACGCCGTCTCCGGACTCTCCTGGGCACCGTAGGCTCGCAAGTGGCTTTCGACCACCGGGCGGGCCGACGCAATGCCGTGGTTCGCAACCAATGACCGCTCGTCTCCGCTCCAAGCAGGGACCGAATTCCTTGCGGGGACTGGACGTACGGGTCCCGCGTTCGGCATCGGCTTGCGGACCACGCTACTTTCGCTCGGTCTGCGGAAGCGCGACGCGGATGTGCAGTTCCCGCAACTGCTCGGGATCGATCGCGGACGGCGCCCCCATCATGAGGTCCTGCGCGCTCTGATTTTTCGGGAACGCGATGACGTCGCGAATCGTGACCTCACCCGCCAGCAGCATCACCGTGCGATCGATGCCCGGAGCGATCCCGCCGTGCGGCGGGGCGCCGTATTCGAACGCGCGCAGCAGATGGCCGAAGCGGCGGTCGATCTCCTCCGGACCGTAGCCCATGATCTCGAAGATCGCGCTCTGGACGTCGCGCCGGTGGATGCGAATGCTGCCGCTGCCGAGCTCTACGCCGTTCAGAACGATGTCGTACGCCTTGGCGCGGACCCGGCCCGGATCGCGGTCGAGGAGCGGGATGTCCGCGTCCATCGGCGACGTGAAGGGATGGTGGGCGGCTTCCCAACGGCCGCGGTCCTGATCCCACTCGAACAGCGGCGGGTCGATCACCCAGCAGAACGCGTTGACGCGCTCGTCGACGATGCCGAGCTCCTGGCCGAGCGTGAGGCGCAGTCGGCCGAGCACGTTCGCGGCGACCGACGGCTGGTCGACAACGAAAAGCAGCAGATCACCCGGACCGGCACCCAGGCGATCCGCGAGTCCGGCGATCTCCGGCTCCGTCAGGAACTTCGCGATGGGCGAGCGCGCGACGAGCGCCCCATCTTCCCCGGCCTGGAGGGCGATCCAGACGAGACCTTTGGCGCCGAACTGGCGCGCCTGCTCCGTCAGATGATCGACCTGACCGCGCGTGACCCCGGACATGCCGGGTGCCGCGAGGCCGCGCACGACCGCCCCTGACTGGGCTGCCCCGGCGAAGACGCCGAAGCCACTTCCGGCCACGGCGGCGGTGACGTCGATGATCTCCATCCCGAAGCGGATGTCCGGCTTGTCTGAGCCGTAGCGCAACATGGCATCGGCGTAGGTGAGACGCGGGAACGGCTTTCTCAGGATCGGCCTATCGGAGAGGGACTCGAACATGCCGGTGAAGAGCCCTTCGGTCAGGCCGAGCACGTCCTCGATGTCGACGAAGGACATCTCGAGGTCGAGCTGAGTAAACTCGGGCTGCCGATCGGCGCGCTGGTCCTCGTCGCGGAAGCAGCGGGCGATCTGGAAGTAGCGATCCATGCCTGCCACCATCAGCAACTGCTTGAGTTGCTGCGGCGACTGAGGCAGGGCGTAGAACTCGCCCGGATAGAGACGGCTGGGCACGATGTAGTCACGCGCACCCTCTGGCGTGCTCTTCATGAGTTGGGGGGTCTCGATCTCGATGAAGTCTCGGCTGTCGAGGTAGTCGCGAATGAACTTGACCGCGCGGTGCCGCAGCGCCAGATTGCGCTGCATGCGCGGCTTGCGCAAATCCAGGTAGCGGAACTCTAGCCGCAGTGCCTCGTCTACCGGTACGTCCTCATTGATATAGAAGGGTGGGGTGCGCGACGGGTTGAGCACCTCGAGCCCGTCCGCGACCACCTCGACGTCGCCCGTGGGCATTGCCGAATTCTCCGTCCCCGCCGGGCGTCGCACGACCCGGCCGGTGACCGAGACCACGTATTCGCTGCGGATCCCTTCCGCAACTTCGTGTGCGGCGGCGGACAGCTCCGGGTTGGCCACGACCTGTGTCAGGCCATACCGATCGCGCAGATCCAGAAAGATCAGTCCACCGTGATCCCGCCGCCGGTTCACCCAGCCCTTGAGCGTCACGGTCCGACCCACGTCACCCGTGCGCAGTTCTCCGCAGGTGGTATAGCCCCGCTCGCCCGGGCGCTGCCGGAGCGTGTCCGTCTCGGTCATGCCGATCTGTCTCCCTCCGACAGCCTGCTCATCCCCTCCCGGTGATTGGCTGGCTCTTCGTGTTGGCGCCCTGTCGCTGCGAGTCGGCCTGCCGACTCTTCGATCAGGCGGGACCGCGCGCGTAGCCCCTGCTCGAGATCCATCCCTGCCGCGGTAGCAGCCAGCGTGATCGCCAGCACCGCGTCGACCAGTGTCTCGTCGCGCGGCGTTTCATAGGAATCGAGGGCCGCGCGGGCAGCGTCACGCAGCGTCCGCTCGTCGATGCGCAGCAGTCCGCTCCGGCGAGCGCGACGCAGGACCGTCTGTGTCCGCAAGAGCGCCGGCAACCCCGCCGGAATCTTCCCGAGCGGGTTCTCATGCGCCACCTCGCCGCGGGCCGCCCGCTCACCGCGCTTGATCTGATCCCAGTTGCTGAGGACCTCTCCGGCACTCGCGGCCACGACGTCGCCGAACACGTGCGGATGCCGCCGCACGAGCTTCGCCGTCACGGCGCCATAGACGTCCTCCAGCGCAAACTCCGCGGCCTCCTCGGCGATCTGCGCGTGGAGAAACACCTGGAGCAGCAGGTCGCCGAGTTCCTCGACCATGTCCGTCCGATCGCCGCGCTGTATGGCGTCGAACGCCTCGTAAGCCTCCTCGAGGCCGGACTGGAGCAGAGATCCATGGGTCTGCTCGCGATCCCACGGGCATCCGCCCGGAGCGCGCAGGCGAGCGACGATCTGCTGGAGAGCCTCCGCGGTTCGTCCGCTCGTTTCGTAGCGCACGGGAGGCAGATAGAGGGCAGCGGTCCAGCCGGACGCATCTCGCGCCTCCAGCTCGTCGAGTAAGACCCGGTGTAGAACGACGGCCTCGGGCTCACTGTCCATCGCGGTGATGATCTGGTCGGACGGGTACAGCCGCCCGAGCAGAGAGCCTGCATCACGGAGCAGGGATGCGGGGCGTGGGTTCAGCAACAGCACCGGACAAAGCGGCGAGATTGGGGCCTGCCCACCGGCGAACGGCGATCGCTGGCCGACGACTGCGATATCGAGCAGGTCGACGATCTGAACTCCGGTACCGAATCCCTCGAGTCCCGCGAACTCGGCGGCGTAATCGACCGCGCTCACGCCGCGAATGAATCGAACCGGGACGCCGCGGGGCGCTGCCCGCTCCCGGAGCAACCGTACGCTTGCGTCATCGAGCGCGGGATGGCCGGGCACGGCGTACGTGACGTCGGTAGCGGTGGACTCGGCGAGCAGGCTCTCGATGAAGGCCTGGACCGCGGCGGAGGCGTCCTCCGAATCGTCGATGTGCTCGTCGAGCGATGTCCGAGCGTTGAGCCCGGGAATGGTCGCGAGCGCCGGGTGGCGGTCTGTCCTGAGGTAGACCGACCTGCCGGTGAGCGCCAGTCGGGCCTCGTCCGTGACGAGGGCAGCGGGTCCGGGACCAAGGCCGACGACGATGACCGTGCCCATTCCGCCGCTCACTCGCGTCCCGTCGGGCGTCCGTCGCCCAGGCTCAGCACGGCCAGAAACGCCTCCTGCGGGATCTCGACACTGCCCACCACTTTCATGCGGGCCTTGCCCTCGCGCTGCTTCTCCAGCAGTTTTCGCTTGCGCGTGACGTCGCCGCCGTAGCACTTTGCCAGTACGTTCTTGCGCATCGCCCGGATCGTCTCGCGGGAGATGACCCGGCTACCGATGGACGCCTGGACAGGAACGTCGAAGAGTTGCCGCGGAATGAGCCGCCGCAGCGTCTGGACCAGGTCGCGTCCCTGACCGTACGCGGTGTCACGATGGGTAATCAGCGATAGCGCGTCGACTGGGAGGCCGTTGACGAGGATGTCGAGCTTGACGAGGTCGGCCGGCTTCATTCCCGCGAGGTGGTAGTCCAGGCTGGCGTATCCCTGCGTGCGGGACTTCATCTGGTCGTAGAAATCGACGATCAGCTCGCCGAGCGGCGCGCCGAATCGGAGCTGGACGCGATCCTCGTCCAGGTACTCCATGTCTTCGAAATCGCCGCGACGGGTGGTGACCAACTCCATGATCGTGCCGATGTATCGGGTCGGACAGATGATCGTCACTGCCGCCCATGGCTCACGAATCTCTTCGATCTCCCCGGACGACGGCATGTCTGACGGATTGTCTACCAGGATCACCTGGCCACCGACCCGCACCACCTCGTACTCCACGCTCGGCGCGGTAGCGAGGAGGTCGAGTCTGTACTCGCGCTCTAGTCGCTCCTGGATGATCTCCATGTGAAGCAGGCCGAGAAACCCGCAGCGGAAGCCAAAGCCAAGCGCGTCCGAGGACTCGGGTTCGAAGACGAGCGATGAGTCGTTGAGCTGCAGGCGCCCGAGCGCGTCACGGAGATCCGGATAGCTTTCGCCGTCGACTGGATAGAGACCGGCGAAGACCATCGGCTTGGCCGGGCGATAACCGGGCAGTGCGACACTGGCCGGCGCGGCCGCGGAAGTCACCGTATCGCCGACCTGACAGTCGCGCACGATCTTGAGACCGGTAGCGACATACCCCACCTCGCCGGCCGAGAGCGAGCGCACGGGCGTCATCAGCGGACGGAACATGCCGATCTCGAGTGCCTCGGCGCGCTTGCCGGTCGCCATCATCAGGACGACGTCATCGGAGCGTAGCACGCCATCGACGACCTTGACGTAGGCGATGACACCCTTGTAGGGATCGTAGTGCGAATCAAAGATCAACGCGCGTGCCGGCGCGGAACGGTCCCCGGCGGGCGGCGGCACCTTTCGGAC
The DNA here is from genome assembly GCA_035532355.1 of Thermomicrobiaceae bacterium. GTDB lineage: Bacteria > Chloroflexota > Chloroflexia > Thermomicrobiales > Thermomicrobiaceae > DASSZN01. The sequence continues at coordinate 17,365 of DATKRJ010000090.1, forward strand.
GATGGCCTCCAGTATGCCCTCGATGCCGGTTCCGTCCTTGGCCGACGCGAAGACGATCTCGTCCTCCAGCAGTCCGACCACCTGCCCGAGTTCGCGGGCGACCTTGTCCGGCTGGGCGTTGGGGAGGTCGATCTTATTGACGACCGCGACGATCGCAAGACCCGCGTCGATGGCGAGATGGACGTTGGCCAGAGTCTGGGCCTCAATGCCCTGCGCGGCGTCGACGACGAGGATCGCCCCCTCGCAGGCGGCGAGGCTCCGGCTGACCTCGTACGAGAAGTCTACATGCCCGGGAGTATCGATCAGATTCAGCGCATAGATCTGGCCGTCGAGCGACGGGTAGTCCATGCGCACGGCCCGCGCCTTGATCGTGATCCCCTTCTCGCGCTCCAGGTCCATCGAGTCGAGGACTTGCTCGACCATGTCGCGTTCACTGACGGCATGGGTAAATTCCAGGATGCGGTCGGCGAGCGTCGACTTGCCGTGGTCGATGTGTGCGATGATGCTGAAGTTGCGAATGCGCTGCTGTTCGATCATGCTACTTGCGCCGACCCCTCCACCCCAGGATGCTCGACCCTGAAGTATACCGGAGCGGCCGGTGCGGCCGCCGACTCAGCGAACGGTGCTGAGCCGTGCGCGGGCCCGTCCAAGCGCCTCGAACAGCTCCGGCGAGCGCAGGTAGTAGGCAGCCACGAGGTAGGTTGTTCCGACGGCGCCAATGGTGAAGACGAAGGCGACGATCGACGCGATGGAGCGTCCATGGATCGGGTCGGTCACCTGGGCGAGCGGACCGGCGAATCTGAGCGCCACGGCGGCCATGACGACCGTGGCCGCCATGGTGCGGACCACGGACGCCAGCAGTTGAGAGCCGAGGCCACCGAGGCGCCGGTGGAGGACCAGGAGGAGGATCAGCATCTCGATGGTGGTGGTGATGGAGATGCTGAGCGCCAGTCCGGCGTGGCCCATCCTCGGCGCGAGGAAGATGCTGAGCAACACGTTGGTGGCCACGGTGATGGTGGCGGCGATGACCGGAGTACGGGTGTCGTGCATGGCATAGAATGCCCGCGTGACCGCTTCGACCACGGCGAAGGAGACAAGTCCCACGGAGAAGTACTCGAGTGCGCTGGCGACGAGGTCGGTTGACGTCGAGGAAAACGATCCAACCTGGAATAGCATCTGGATGATGCTGAAGCGGAAGGCGAATAGCCCGACTCCGGCCGGGAAGGTCAGAAAGAGGAGCGGACCCAGCGCGCGGCGCAGCGTCCGTTTGAGGTCATCGATCTGATGCAGCTCGAATTGTCGGGCCATCATGGGGAAGATCACCGTCGACAGGCTTAGCGCCAGGATTCCGTGGGGCAGCATGAACAGCTGATACGCGTAGTTCATGGCCGACACGCGGCTCTGACCGAGGCGCGACGCGAAGTTGGTCATGACGATGATGTTGACCTGGAAGGCCGCCTGGCCAATCAGTCGCGGGGCCATGAGGCGAGCGACCTCGCCCAGACCGTCGACCTGCCAGGAGACGGTTGGCCGGAACCGCATGCCTTTGCGCACCAGCCCAATGAACTGCACGCCTGCGTGCCCAGCGGCACCCGCGAGGACGCCCACCGCAAGCCCATAGACGCCCATCCGTGGGGCGAGTGCGACCGCGCCGACGATGATGCCGAGGTTATAGAGGATGGGAGCGACGGCAGGCAGTGTGAAGGCGTCGTGAGCCTGGAGCATGCCCTGGCCGGCGGCTCCCAAACCGAGCAAGAGCGGCGATAGGAGCAGCAGCCGGGTGAGGTTGGTGGCCAGCACCTGCTCGGACGGAGGCAGGCCGGGAGCTACGATGTCCCGCATCATCGGACCGGCAAACAGGAAAACGAGCTGGCCGGCGACTACCAGGGTAATGACCGTATAGGTCAGGATAGCGGACGCGAGCCGCCAGGCGCGCTCGGCGTCCTGGCGGCTGAGGTAGCCGCCGAAGATCGGGATGAAGGCCGAGCCGAATGCACCGCTCATGACGACGAGAAAGAGGAGGTCCGGGATCTTGAAGGCCGCGACGTAGGCGTCATAGCTGCCGCTCGTACCGAACTGGCGCGCGATCAGGATCTCGCGCAGCATCCCGAGGACGCGACTGACGACGAACGCCGCCGCCACGATGGAGGCATTGGCCGCCATCGAGCGGGTCGCGAACGGCGGGGTGACAGGGAGACGCCTGGGGCGCCGGGACACAGTCGTCATCGCGCCCGCATTGTACCGGCTCACCACGGGTCCCTGCAGTGGCACCGAAGCCGTCGCGGTCCGCTCGAACCCAGCGGCGTGTTCGGCCCGACGCTCAGTCCTCGGGCGCGCCAAACCAGGTCGGCGCACCGCCGGAGGTGACGCTGATGTGCGACATCGAGTGGCCTGGTGCGGCGCCATGCCAGTGACGTTCTCCGGGCGCGGCGTAGACGACGTCGCCTGGTCCCAGGCGGATGTCCTCGGTCTCGGTCCCAACTCGGCCCTCACCCATCAGGATGTAGAGGACCTGCTCACCGGGATGGATGTGCCAGTTGGTACGCGCGCCGTCGCTGAAGTGCACCACGGAGAGGCTCATTCCGCCGTCCCGCTGGGCGGGAAGCGCGCGATCGAGGTTTACCTCCCCGGTGAACGTCGTACCGCGTTCGACATGGCCTTCTCCCCGATGGACGACCTTCATCGATGGTTCCTCCCTGCCGCGGCGGTCGAAGCTCGCGGCGTCTCGTTCGTCGGGCCGATCACGACCGTTCGCGCGTGATTGTCGGGCCACCGGCGTCGCGCGTAAATCTCGCGCGTATCGTCGCGCGCCGTTGATCCGCTCCGCGCGCCCTGCTAGACTTCGGGTGCTCGGCGGTGACGCCGACGATTTGTCGTGCGGTCAGCGTCCGGAGGTAGGGAACAGTTGCCCAATAACAAATCAGCTGCCAAGCGCGTCCGAGTCTCGGAGCGGCGGCATCGGCGCAATCGCATCTTCCGCTCCGCGGCCAGGACCTACATTCGTCGGGCGGAGCGTCTGATCGCCCGCGGCGACGCGGATGCGGCTGCGACCGCGGTCGGCAACGCCATCAGCACCCTGGACCGCGCGGCGATCAAGGGGATCATTCACAAGAACAACGCGGCCCGGCGGAAGTCGAGGTTGATGGCCAAGTTCAACGGGCTGGTTCGACCGCGAACGACCGCGACGTAGGACTGGTTCGACGGCCGCTCACGGCGCGTGCCTCGACTGCGATGACATGGAGAACCGCGTGGGCCGCTGTGCGCTGCAATTACTGACCGTTGCGCAGAGCCATAACCGCACCGCAGGACTGGAAAGAATATCGCCGATTGCGGGCCTGGGACCTGGCCCAACAGGGCTGGAAGCAGTGCCAGATCGCGCGGGCCTTGGGCGTTACTGAGGGCGCCGTCAGCCAGTGGCTCAAGCGCGCCCGCACCGCCGGGCGGGAGGTCTTGCGGCGCCATCCGCCGCCGGGACCGCGCCCCAAATTGACGCCCGCGCAGCGCGCCCGGATTCCGGCGCTGCTGACGCAGGGGGCCGAAGCCTTCGGCTTCCGCGGCGACGTCTGGACCACCAAGCGGGTGGCCACCGTGATCGCGCGCACCTTCGACGTCCACTACCACCCGGCCCATGTCAGTCGCATCCTCCGCGCCCTCGACTGGAGTCCGCAGCAGCCCGTCGTCCGCGCCAGCCAGCGCGACGAGGCCGCCATCCAGACCTGGTCCACCGAGCGCTGGGCCGCCCTCAAAAAGGGGCGGCCGTGGACGGTCGGACGATTGTCTGGGTCGACGAAGCGGGCTTCTACCTCCTGCCCGGCCGGGTGCGGACCTACGCCCCGCGCGGGCAAACCCCGGTCCTCCGCGTCCCGCTGAGCCGGGATCATCTGGCGACCATCAGCGGCATCACGCCGGACGGCCGCCTCTTCCAGTTGGTGCGGGAGCAGGCGTTGCACGGCGACGACGTGGTCGGCTTCCTGCGCCACCTGCTGCGCCACATCCCGGGCAAGCCGGTGGTGATCTGGGACGGCTCGCCCATCCACCGGGCTCAGGTCGTCAAGCAGTTCCTGGCCGCGGGGGCCGCCCAGCGGCTCCACCTGGAACAGCTGCCAGGGTATGCACCCGATCTCAATGCCGACGAGGGTATCTGGAACTATCTCAAGCGGGTGGAACTGCGCAATGTCTGCTGTCACGACCTGGCCGAGCTCCGGCGGGAACTGCGCCGGGCGACGACGCGGCTGCGACACCAGCGACGAGTCATCCAAGGGTGCATCCGCCAAGTCGGGTGCCTTTAGTACCCTGTGCAACGGTCAGTAGTTGGTCCCACTCCGCTTCAGGCCGTCGGCCACCCCCGCGCGTCAGCCCGACGTGTTCCGCCGCCCGGGCGTACTTGCGCACCGTCGGACGACTGTAGCCCAGCCGCCGGCTGATAGCGCTGACCTCCTCGCCGGCATCCCAGGCCACCAGGATCTCCTTGATGTCTGCCATGCCCATCCTCCGTCGCGCCATGCCCCCTCCTTTCGCGAGGGGTATGGCCTACGTCGGCTGCGGCTGACAAACTCTGATGAACAACCCGGCGCGGGCTGGCAACCACTCGTGAACAGACCCCCGCCGTCTCCTGGCAAATTACCGTGAACAGCTACACTGGGAGCGATGGGGTGTGGAGATGTGGACAGCCGCTGCGGCGCCTGCCCACATGCCCACACCCCCTACGACGACGAGCGTCCTCACGCGGCGACCTCCTGAGCCTGGACGCGCCGCTCGTAGCTCGCCGGCGCGTCGTAGCCGAGCGCCGAGTGGCGACGTTGCCGGTTATAGAATCCCTCGATGTAGTCGAACAGGGCCATGCGCGCCTCCG
>DATKRJ010000091.1:0-6153 GCA_035532355.1 Thermomicrobiaceae bacterium
TGGTCGGTCGGAAGATCTTGCTTCCGTTCCTGGACCCCGACGAGGAGGGGATCGGCTACAGTGTGGCGGTGCGTCATCTGGCACCGGCCGCGCCGGGGACGCCGTTGCGGGTCACCGGCGAGCACGTGCGGACCGAGCGAAACCGTATCCACGTACGCTGCCGGGTCGAGGACGCGACCGGACGGCTGATCGGCGAGGGCGAGACCATCCAGGTAGTCCTGCCCAAGATCGCGCTCGCGGCGCGCCTGCGGGCAGCCGCGGAATATGTCCTTGGAGTAGTTGAAAGGACGGATCCATGATCAAGCTCGTCGCGCTCTACACCAGGCCGGATGATGTCGACGCTTTCCTGAAACACTACCAGACAGTACACGACCCACTGGTCCGCAAGACACCGGGACTGCAACGCTTCGAAGTCAGCCGGGTGGTCGCCAACCCGATGGGCGGGGAGCCGGCCTACTTCCTGATGGCGGAGATGTACTACCGGGACATGTCCAGCTTCCGGGCCGCGATGGCCTCACCCGAGAATCAGGCAGTCATGCAGGATGTGATGGGCTTCGCCGCGGGCCTGTTGACGGCCATGGTCTGCGACGTCCAGGAGTAGCCGGACCGCGTCCGGCACGGGAGGGCGGGAGATGGCCGACACGGTGGAAGGCTACGAGAACCTGATCGTCGAGCAAGTCGAGGGCGGGGTCGGACTGATCCGCCTCAACCGGCCAAGGGTGCACAACGCGCTCAACCAGGCCACGATGTCGGAGGTGGTGCGCGCGGTCGGCCGGTTCGAGCAGGACCAGGCGATCGGCGCGATCGTGCTGACCGGTAACGCTGTCGCTTTCGCCGGGGGCGCGGACATCAACGAGTTCGCTGGGGCGAGTGTGGCGCAGATGGTGACCGCGTACCGGTTCGACGAGTGGGAGACGCTGCGACGCACGGCCAAGCCGTTGATCGCCGCGGTGTCGGGCTGGGCGCTTGGTGGCGGCTGCGAGCTGGCGCTGCTGTGCGACATGATCGTGGCCTCCGAGACGGCGCGCTTCGGCCAGCCGGAGATCAACCTCGGCCTGATGCCGGGCGGCGGCGGGACCCAGCGGCTGCTGCGACAGGTGGGCAAGTACCTGGCAATGGAGATGGTGCTGGCCGGTCGGCAGCTCACGGCCGAGGAGGCGCTGCGCTTCGGGCTGGTGAACCGGGTTGTGCCCGTGGAGCGCTACCTGGACGCGGCGCTGGAGCTGGGGCGCAACGTGGCCGCCCGGGCGCCGGTGGCGGCGCGGCTGGCGAAGGACGCGGTGCTCAAAGCCCAGGACCTCACGATGGAGCATGGGCTGGCCTACGAGCGGCACAATTTCTACCTGCTGTTCGGGACCGAGGACAAGGATGAGGGCGTGCGCGCGTTTCTCGAAAAACGCCCGCCGCGCTGGAGCGGGAGATAGGAGCGGGCCATGAGCCTGATCGAGCGCGACCTGTCCGACGGCGTCATGACGCTGACGCTGAACCGGCCGGAGTCGCTGAACGCCTTCACCCGCGAGATGCTGATGGCCCTGAACGACGCGCTGCGGGACGCGACGCGGGATGCCGGGGTTCGCGCGCTGGTGATCACGGGAGCGGGCCGCGGCTTCTGCGCCGGGCAGGACCTGAAGGACCTGGAGCGCGGCGGGGAACGAACGTCCTTCCGGGCCGTCCTCGACGGCTACAACCCGATGGTCAAGCGGATCGCCGAGATGGACAAGCCGGTGATCGCGGCGGTGAACGGCGCGGCGGCCGGAGCCGGCTTCTCGCTGGCGCTCGCCTGCGACCTGCGCGTGGCCTCTGCCGACGCCGTCTTCGTGACCACGTTCTCCCGCATCGGGCTGACGGCGGACTCCGGGATGAGCTACTTCCTGCCGAGGATCGTGGGGTTCGCCCGTGCCTTCGAGCTGCTGGCCCTGTCGCCCCGTGTTAGCGCGACGGAGGCGCTGGAGCTGGGGCTTGTCAACCGCGTCGTGCCGGCCGACCGGCTGCTCGACGAGGTGCGCGACCTAGCGGCGCAGCTGGCGCAGGGTCCGACGAAGTCCTACGGGCTGATCAAGAGGACGCTGCGCAAGGCGGCGACGGCGACGCTCGACGAGGTACTGGACTACGAGGCGCAGCTGCAGGAGATCGCCGGGGGGACGAGCGACTACTCTGAGGGGGTGGCGGCCTTCAAGGAGAAGCGGCGGCCGGCGTTTCGGGGCGAGTAGCGATCGGTGCGGACCCACTGGCGCGTCCACGACATATCCCGTGAGCCACCAGTGGCGCACCGGGCGCCAACCCACGGCGTATCAGGAGAGGGCGTTTGCGGAGGACCCGGCGACGCGGGCCGAGGCCGGGGTGGACGAGATGCCCTTCGACGCGGGGTTCCTCGACGACGTCCACACCGCCGACGACTACGCGCGCTGGGTCGAGCGCCTGCGTGCCTGGCGGCCGTGAGCGCGCTGCGCCGGCACTGCTCCGACCAGTCGCACTGAGATGTGGCTACCCGGTCGATCGACTGCGTCAGGCGAGGTCGTGGTCGATCGCGAAGCGGACGGCGGCCAGCCGCGAGCCGACGCCGAGCTTGTTGTAGATCGACGTCAGGTGCGTGGTCACGGTGCGCGGGCTGAGGAACAGCCGCCGGGCTGCCTCGGCATCGGTCAGCCCCTCCGCTACCAGGCGCAGCACCTCGACCTCGCGGGCCGACAGCCCTCCGGGGTAGCGCTTGCCGCCGGACTTCACAGCGAGCGATGCCTTGAGTTCTCCGACCCGAGACAGTGACAGCTCCGCCCCCAGGGGCGCGCAGAGCTCGTGCACCTCGGCCAGAAGCGGTAGCGCCTCCTCCGCCTGGCGCCGGACGACGTGGATCTCCGCGAGCGCGAGCAGGGACAGCGCCCGCTCGAAGAGCGCGCCGCACGCCTCGGCGAGAGCGAGCGATTGGCCGAGGTGCGCGCTCGCGTCGACGATACGTCCGTCTTCGGCGTCGAGTCGGCCGAGGAGCCGGTAGCTGGACAGCAAGGCCAACGGCTGGCGTGGGTCCTCGGCGAGGGCCAGCGCGCTATCGAGGTGGTGGCGGGCCCGCACCGCGTCCCCCGCCGCATCGTGGTACTCGGCCCAGAGTAGCTCTCCGTCCGCCTGGCCCAGCATGGCGCCGGACCAGGCCAGCCAGGCGTCGTGGGCCCTCAGCCAGGCGTGTGCACCGGGCAGGTCTCCACGGTCGAGAGACAGCGCGGTTGCCAGTCGCTGCGCACGCGTCACGTATAGGTGCAACGAGTCGCCCGGCTCCTGGTCAGGCCCTCGTGGGATCAGCCGGTTCACGAGCTGCCAGGCGACGTCGAACCGCCCCTGGCGGAAGGCGAGCACGGCGGCGCCCCACGTGCCGATGGCCCAGCGGACGCCTGTTGGTTCCTCCATCCAGTCCCCGCTCACGGCAGCGGCCTCGCTCCAGCGACCCTCGAGCAGGAGGAGCGGAAGCGACGACCGGCCGACGGAGTCGGGAATCGAGCCTGAGGCCCGCTCGCGCGCCTCGCCCAGCGCCGAAGCGAGCGCTCTCCGCTCCTGGAGATCGTCCGTGCGGTAGTGCAGCGTCACCGTGTCGAGCTCCCAGAGGAGCGTCGACGCAACCTGCTGGTGGTGACCGGCTTGACGGTAGGCGTCTCGGGCGACGGCGAAGTCCTCGCGGGCGAGATCCGGCCGGCCCACCATCGCGTGAGCCAGTGCCAGCCCGACGTAGGTGTCGACGGCGCCGGTCGGCAGGGTCGGGGCGGGCGCGCCGGCCGGACGCAGCCGCGCGGACAGCGCCCGGTGATTGTCCTCACCCAGGCGCAAGGCCTCGTCGAGGCGCCCTGCCTGAGCGAGCCACTGGCAGATTGATCCCCGGGCGACGATGTCGATCAGAGCGGGACCGCCGGCGGTGACCAGCCGCAATTCTGGAGTGACCAGCCCCAGGTCCGCGAGTCGCGCGACGATCTGGATGGCTGACGTCCAGTGCTCACCCGTGACGGATTCCGGCGCCGTGGTGATGCCGGCCTGCATCTGAACGATTCCCGTTAGCAGGTTCAGCCGCGTACAACTGAGCATGCCGAGCTGGAAACGACTGAAGCCTGCCAGGACCGCATCGTCGTGCTCGTCGGCGACGGCCAATGCCTCCCGCAGATGGGCCGCGCTCCGATCCGGATTCAGGTAGCGCAGCAAGCGGGAGAGCGAGAAGAGCAGCCATCCACGGTCCCGCGGCCCGAACTCGCTGGCGTCCATCTCAGCGAGTGCCTCGTCGATCCGCTCAGCTGCCTCCCCCCAAGCGTACGCGCGCTCTGCCCGCCCGGCCGCGCGGACCAGCCAGGGAACGGCCCGCCCGTCTCGCGCCTGTCGGAAGTGGTAGGCGACGGCGTCCGGATTGGGGCGGGCCGCGGTGGCGAGCGCCTCCGCGGCGGCTCCGTGCCAGACGCGGCGTCGGAGCGGCAGCACCCCGTCGTGGATCGCCTCGCGGATCAGCGCGTGCGAGAAGCGGACCGCCGTACCGTCGGGCAGCGCATGGATGAGCCCCGCGGCGTCGGCCTCCTCCATGGTCGGAAGCAGCGCCGCTACATCGATCCGCGCCGTGGTCGCCCATAGGTCGAGCGGCACGTCCTGCCCGAGGACCGCGGCGATGCCGAGCAGTCGCTGCGTATCGTCGGACAGGCGCCCGAATCGCCCGTCGATCATCTGACGCAGCAGCGCGGGCAGCCGGACGTGCTCGAGACTCTCGAGATGCCACGAGGCATCGCGTTCCAGGAGCGTGCCTTCCTCGCGGAGAGCACGCAGGATCTCGCCGGTGTAGAGCGGGTTGCCGTCGGCCCGCGGCTGGACGTGGGCGACGAGACGCGCGAGGTCCCCCGGCGCGAGGGGGTAACGGCCGGAGATCAGCTCGCGGATAGCCGGTTCATCGAGCGGGCGGAGCTCCAGCCTCTCGGCGTGGGCCTCGCGCACGAGCAGCGGGATGAGCGCGCTGAGAGGGTGCCGGCGGTGCAGTTCGTCGCTGCGGTAGGTGACGACGAGCAGCAGGCGCTGATCACGGACCCAGCGTGCCATGTACCGCACCAGATCCAGGCTGGCCTGGTCGGCCCACTGCAGATCGTCCAGCGCCAGAACGAGCGGCCGCTCGCGCGAGGCAGCGACGAAGAACCCGGCCACCTCCGCGAACAGGTGCTCCTGGCTGCCCAGGTCGGTCAGCCCGGCGAGGTCATCGAGAGGCGTCGACAAGCGCGGGAAGATCTCGGCCGGCCGGTGGTGGCGGGACATCTCGATGAACACCCCGTAGGGGGGCGTGACCGACAGGTCGTAGGCACGACCCCACAGCACGAGGCAGCCGGCGGCGTCCGCGTCGGCCGCCAGATCCTCGACGAGCGCCGTCTTGCCGATGCCGGCTTCCCCGCTGATCAGGACGAGTCTGCCGCGACCGCTGAGGGCGCCCGCGAGCCGCTCGCGCAGGATTCTTTGCTCTCGATCGCGCCCGACCAGGAGCGGGCGACCGACCGCGTGCGCCATCGAGGGTTCGTCGGGGGCGGCCACCGTCGACCTCCGCGGCTGTCAAACCGTGTCAGCTACCGATGCGTTGCCGCGATGGCCGCAGTATAGCAGGCGCCTCACGAGGATCACGCCGCACGCAGCGCGTCCGGGCTGGCTCACGACTACGCACCCCCGGTCGGCCCGAATCCGCACTCCGTAGAGGTACGTACCGCCGCGCGTCGATGCCGGGTCGGCCGAGTCTGCTCGCCATTGCGTAATCGTTCGGATGTTGACCGTGCCGGCCGCCGCTAGAGTCTGAGCATCGGCAGCGTTGGAGCGGCTCCGGCAGCGGACTTCGGAGCGGCAAGGGCAATTCGAGGGCGCCTCGTGGGGACTGCCCGGGGCGCGAACGAGAGGAGAACCCCAATGTACCGCGCGTGGCGCGCACCGCGACGTCTGGTACTGGTCCTGGCGCTCGTTCTGGTGATGGTGGGAATCTCGGCTGCCGCCGGGCCGGCGGCGTTCGCCGCCTCGCCCAGCATCACGGCATCGTCCCCCGGAGACAACGCCATCACCACCATCGGTAGCGGCTTCACCTGGGGCGGTCAGGTGGTGGTTGAGGTCTATGACAGCCACTACCACCTGGCGGACTGGCAGTACACCACAGCCTCCTATGGCTACTGCACC
>DATKRJ010000092.1:0-16833 GCA_035532355.1 Thermomicrobiaceae bacterium
CGATCGTCTCGTGTTCACGATGGTCGCCAGCGTTGTCCCGGACGCGGAAGCGGTGTCAGGCTGTCTGCGACAGAGCCCCCGCGTCGACGGGACGGAGGTCCGCACGCGGTGGAGACCGGCGGCAGGTCACGTTACGCAACCCTGTCGGCGACTATGGGGCGATGGGGCGATTAGCGACAAAGCGGCCGGTTGACGGGACCGCTCAACGGCAGGTAAACTGGCTTGGTTTGTGCGCCTCTCCGGGGGCGCACAACTGCCCGAGAGGGGAACGTGATGGCGCTGCATCTTCTCAAGCTCGTCGACGACACCGTCGTCAACGTTGCGCAACTGCTCAAGCAGCCCGTCGGAGCCGCTCGCGCCCTCGAAGCGCACCTGGGACGGTTTCAGCTGGACGTCGACCTCTGGGCACGAGACGTCGAGGTGTCCGGGCGGCTGATTCGCATCGAGACCGGGATCCTGGTGCAGGGGACGGTCCGGGGTATCGCCACGCTCGAGTGCGTTCGCTGCCTGGAGGAGTTCGACGCGCCCTTCGAGGGGCAGTTCGACGCTGAGTTCTGGCCGAGCATCGAAGTGCGGACAGGCTTGCCGCTTCCATTGCCCGAGGATGACGAAATCTTCGTCATCGACCATAATCACGAGATGGACCTCGCGGAGGTGCTGCGACAGATCTCGATCGTATCCCTGCCGATGCGCCCGGTCTGTGGAGACAACTGTCCGGGGTTCCAGGCGGAGTTCCCGGCGGTGGATGCGTCGGAGGACGACCGGCTGGCGGTGCTACGCAGACTGCTCGACGAGACGTCGGAGTGATCTTGCGAGCGTCAGGACCTGGTACGCCGCCCACCGGCGGCGCGGAGAGGAATGTGAACGATGGGCGCGCTTCCTAAGCAGCGAGTCAGTCGCGGACGCCAGGGCAACCGGCGCCGCTACCACGTGCTCAAACTGCCACAGCTGATGACCTGCCCGACCTGCGGGGAGAAGAAGCTGACCCACCACGTCTGCCCGACCTGCGGGACCTACAAGGGCCGGGAGGTCATCGACGTCACCAAGGCTCGACGGCGAAGCAGCACTGAGGAATAGGCGAGATCTCCCCGCGGAGCGCCCGACTGGAGCGCTCCGCTCTCGTGTGCCATGCTGCGGCGTGGGAAGGGTGATCCGGAACCGTGCCCAACGCGGCCATTACCGGCTGGGGAATCGCACTCCCGGAAAAAATCCTGTCGAACGCGGACCTCGCGCGGATGGTCGAGACCTCCGACGAGTGGATCGTCTCACGCACCGGGATCCGTGAGCGACGACAGGTCGGGCCGACGGACACCACGTTGAGCCTGTCGGTCAAAGCGTCTCAGCGCGCCATCGCGGTGGCCGGCATTCAGCCGGAGGACCTCGACCTCGTCATCGTCGCCACCACGACGCCGGACATGTTCATGCCGGCCACGGCGTCGCTCCTCCAGGCGCGGTTGGGCAATACCCGCGCCGGGGCGTTCGACGTGATGGCCGCTTGCTCGGGCTTTGTCTATGCCCTCAACGTGGCCACGCAGTTCGTGCGCGCGGGCACGTCGCGCACCGTGCTGGTGGTCGGCGCCGATACGCTGACGCGCATGATCGACTTCACGGACCGGGGGACCTGCGTCCTCTTCGGCGACGGCGCGGGCGCGGTGGTCCTCCAGGCGACCGACGCGCCGGTCGGCGTGCTCTCCACGGTGCTCGGCTCCGACGGGCGCGGCGCGGGCCATCTGTTCGTGCCCGGCTGGGGCTCGGGAATCATCCCGACGGAAGGTACCGACACGCTGATCCGGCCCTACATGAAGATGAACGGCGCCGAGGTTTTCCGCTTCTCGGTCCGCATCATGGGCGAGGTCGCGGTGCAGGCCGTCGAGCAAGCAGGCCTGTCACTCGGGTCGATCGATCTGCTCATCCCTCACCAGGCCAATATCCGTATCATCGACGCTGCCGCCAGGCGCCTGGACCTGCCGCGTGAGCGTGTCTGGGCGAACCTCGATCAGTACGGCAACACCTCGGCGGGTTCGGTCCCAATCTGCCTGGCCGAGGCCGCCGAATGCGGGGTCCTCCGCCCGGGGATGAACATCGTGCTGGTCGCGTTCGGCGCCGGCCTGTCCTGGGGCGCCTCTGTCGTGCGCTGGGGACGCGACGGCGTCTCGAATCCCGCGCAGCCGTAATGAGCAATACCGCCTGGACCTTCCCGGGGCAGGGCTCACAGAAGGTCGGTATGGGCCGCGACCTGTCCGAGCGGTCGTCGGCCGTGGCCCGGGTCTTCAGCGTCGTCGATGACGCGCTCGGCTTCCCGCTATCGCACACGATCTTCAACGGCCCCGCGGACGAACTGGTGGCGACCGTCAACCAGCAGCCGGCAATCCTGGCTGCCAGCATCGCCTACCTAACGATGCTTCGTGAGGCCGGACGGCTGCCTGACCCGGTCTGCGTCGCTGGGCACTCGCTTGGCGAGTATTCGGCGCTGGTCGCCGTTGGCGCGCTCGACCTGGCGGACGCCGCTCGGCTCGTGCGCCGACGCGGCGAGCTGATGGAAGAGCACGGCCTGGGCGGCATGATCGCGGTGCTCGGCCTCGACGAGCCGTCATTGATCGAGATCGCCGGCCTGGCCGGGGTGGAGATCGCCAACATCAACGCGCCCGGCCAGACTACGCTGAGCGGGCGCGCGGGTCCCCTCGAGACGGCCGCGGCGCTGGCGCGCGAACGTGGGGCGCGGCGCGTGGTACCGCTGGCAGTGAACGGCGCGTTCCACTCGTCGCTGATGCGCCCAGTGGTGGACGCGCTGCGGCCAATGATCGAGGGGACGTCGATATCGGCCTCGTGGGTTCCGCTGGTGTCCGATGTCGACGCCAGGCTCCTTTCCGAGCCGGCTGAGCTGCGTCAGGAACTGCTCGATCAGATCACCGCGTCCGTGCGCTGGATCGACGTCGTCGAGGCCGCGACCCGCCTGGGTGCCACGAGTTTCATCGAGGTGGGCCCCGGGAATGTGTTGACGGGGCTCATCCGTCGCATCGTTCCGGACGCCGAGGCGACCACGGCGGACGCGCTCATCGGCGCCTGAGTCCCGCCCGCGCGACAAGTCCGAGCCCGGCAGCGAGCCGACGCCGGGGAGGGGAGGGAGAACCTATGGCCACCACCGATGGGGTGCAGACCGCCCTGGTCACCGGCGCCGTTCGCGGCATCGGACGCGCGACCGTGTTGCGCCTGGCGAAAGCGGGCTACCACGTGGCCGTCAATTACCGGGGCGACGAGTCTCTCGCCCAACGGGTCGTGGCCGAGGTCGAGGCCGAGGGCGGCACCGCGGTGGCGCTCCAGGCCGATGTCACCGACGCCGAGCAGGTCGGCGGCTTGATTGAAGAGTCCATCAACCGGCTCGGGCGTCTCGACGTACTGGTCAACAACGCCGGAATTACGCGCGATACCCTGGCCATGCGCATGAAGGAAGAGGACTGGGACGCCGTCATCAGCGCCAACCTCAAGAGCGCGTTCCTGTGCTCGAAGGCGGCGATCCGTCCGATGATGCGCCAGCGCTACGGCCGGATCGTCAACCTCAGCTCGGTGGTCGGCCTGGTCGGAAACGTGGGACAGGCCAACTACGCCGCATCCAAGGCGGGCATCGTTGGGCTGACCAAGTCGCTTGCCCGGGAGGTCGGCTCGCGCGGCATCACGATCAACGCCGTGGCGCCCGGGTTCATCGAGACTCGCCTGACCGACGCCATCCCGTCCGAACTGCGAGACCTTGCACTGAAGCAGATCCCCGTCGGTCGCTTCGGAACGCCCGACGAGGTGGCCGAGGCAATCGCCTTTCTCGCCTCGCCCGCGGCCGGCTACATCACCGGCGCCGTTCTGAGCGTCGACGGCGGCCTGTTCATGGCGTCGTAGGGGGCGGCCGGTGTTTCGGAAGATCCTGATCGCCAACCGCGGTGAGATCGCCCTGCGCGTGCTGCGGGCCTGTCGGGAGCTCGGAATCCGATCGGTCCTCGCCTATTCCGAGGCCGACCGTGACTCACTCCCGGTCCGACTGTCGGACGAGGCCGTCTGCATTGGCCCGGCGCCCGCTATGCGCAGCTACAACAACATTCCGGCCATCATCTCCGCTGCGATCGTCACCGGCTGCGATGCCCTGCACCCCGGATACGGCTTTCTGGCCGAGAACCCGTCGCTGGCGGAGATCTGCCACGAGTGCGGGATCGCCTTCATCGGGCCCCGCCCCGACGTGCTGGCGCAGATGGGAAACAAGGCCATCGCCCGTGCGACGATGAAGAAGGCCGGAATCCCCATCATGCCGGGCGCGGAGGAGGCGGTCCATGACGCCCCGGCCGCGCGGGACATCGCGAAGGCCATCGGCTACCCGGTGCTGATCAAGGCGGTCGCGGGCGGCGGCGGGCGGGGAATGCGGATCGCGCGCGACGAGCGCGAGCTGGTACGCCTGCTCACAGTCGCCCAGGGCGAGGCGCAGGCCGCCTTCGGCAACGGAGCCGTCTACGTTGAGCGCTTCCTCGATCAGCCACGACACGTCGAGGTGCAGGTGCTCGCCGACGAGCACGGCCACGTCCTCTCGCTCGGTGAGCGGGACTGCTCGCTGCAGCGCCGCTACCAGAAGCTGGTCGAGGAGTCGCCGGCGCCGAGCCTGTCCGGCAAGACGCGGGAGAACCTGGCGAGAGCCGCGCTGCGAGGCGCTCGGGCGATCAACTACACCAGCGCCGGGACGTTCGAGTTCCTGGTCGACCGGGACGACCACTTCTACTTCACGGAGGCGAACACCCGGATTCAGGTGGAGCATCCGGTCACGGAGATGGTTACCGGCGTCGACCTGGTGCAGTGGCAGATCCGCATCGCCGGCGGCGAGCCGCTGAACATCTCTCAGAAGGACGTGCAGCCACACGGCCACGCCATCGAGGTTCGTATCACCGCGGAGAATCCTGCCGCGGACTTTTCCCCGAGCTGCGGTGAGATCACGGGGCTGCTGCTTCCGGGCGGTCCCGGCGTGCGCGTCGACACCCACATCTATCCCGGCTACGTCGTACCGCCGCACTACGATTCGCTGCTGGCCAAGCTGATTGTCTGGGCGCCAAGCAGGGCCGAGGCGGCCGCGCGACTGCGTCGGGCGCTGGCGGAGACCATGGTGTCGGGAGTCTCGACAACGGTCGGCTTCTACCAGCAGTTGCTCGAGGACGAGGACTTCCTGCGAGGGCACCTGACGACGGGCTTCGTGGGTGAGTTTCTCCAGCGAACCGCCTTGCCGGCAGTCGTCGCCGCTACCTGACGTTACCCGGTCGATCGGGAGACTCTGCGACCCGTCGCCGGAGCACGTTCGCGCTGTGTCCGTCCACGCTGGCGGCGGTTGCCACGCCATGGCAGGTAGAATAGCGACCGTGCCCGTCCGGAAGGCGGCGCGGGACAGGGAAGGCGCCGACGGCTCCGGCTGCTGACGTGCGGACGGGAGACGACACCGCGATGACGGTAGGAACGACCCGACACCAGGCGCGAACGGTAGCGCTGCAGGTGCTGTACGAGGCGGACGTCGCCGGGCATGCAGCAGAAGAGGTGCTCGCGCGCTACGTGGCGGATCTGTCGCTGCCACAGCCGGTCCGACGCTACGTCGAGCGGCTCGTGACCGGCGTTCTGCAGGAGCGGGAGCCGATCGATCGCCAGATCGGCGAGGCGGCTCCGACGTTTCCGGTCGAGCAGCTGCCGGCGGTAGACCGCAACATCCTGCGGATCGCCATCTACGAGCTCGCCAACGAGCGGGACGTGCCGATGAAAGCGGCGATCAACGAGGCGGTTGAGCTTGCCAAGCGTTTCGGCGGCGAGAACTCCAGCCGGTTCGTCAACGGCGTGCTCGGCACCATCGCCGGCAACATGGCCTCACCGCGCTAGGGGCGACCGCGCTCGCTCCCGTTGCCGGCATCACGCCAGTCGGGCATAATTCCGAGGTATCGGTGGGGATTGGTGGGATATTCAGGGAGGTGGTCGGGTGTCGTCGAACTCTGTCTTTGAGCGGGTCCGCAACGTCGTGGCTGAGCAGCTCGGCGTGGATCCGGAGAAGGTGACGCCGGACGCCGAGTTCGTGCAGGACCTCAACGCCGACTCGCTCGATCTGGTAGAGCTGATCATGCAGCTCGAGGAGGAGTTCGGCGTCGAGATCTCCGACGAAGACGCCGAGAACATCGTCACCGTCGGCGACGCGCTCGAGTTCATCCAGGAGCATGAAGCCGCGAAGTAGTCCAGAGGCGGCCCCGTACGGGCAAACGATCACCGGCACGGCCGGCCCACGCCGATGGGGACGAGGCGGGGCGGTCGGAATCGTCATCCGGCTGAGGTCACCGTCCCAGCGAGACAGGTAGCATGGCCAGCATCCTCGAACGAGTACGCGGTCACGGCAATCAACCGGTCATCCCGTCGCTTCCGTCGCCGGAGGGCGACGACGTGTTCGAGGAGATGACGCTTCAGGAGCACCTCGAGGAGCTCCGGACGCGGATCCTCTACTCGGCGATCTTCGTCGTCATCGGCTTCGGGATTGGCCTGGCGGTCGCCATGCCGGTGCTGCGCCTGATGGCGCGTATGTCGGGCCTGCACGACTTCGTAACCATCTCGCCGATGGAGGGCTTCACCGAGTTCATGAAGGTGGGGCTCTACATCGGTATCGGCCTGTCGATGCCGGCGCTGGTCTATCAGTTGGTGCGCTTCCTGGCGCCCGGCCTCACCCGCCGCGAGCGTCATTACCTCTACCGCGCGCTTCCCTTCGTCTCGATCCTGTTCCTGGCCGGCGTGGCGTTCGCCTTCTTCATCGTCGTGCCGCACGCGCTGGAGTTCCTGTCGCACTTCGGCGGCTCGGTCTTTACCTCGCAGTTCCGGGCGCAGGAGGTCGTCTCCTTCTACCTCAAGCTGCTGCTGGGCATCGGCGTGGTGTTCGAGACCCCGTTGATCATCTTCATGCTTGCCAAGCTGGGGGTTGTCGGGCCGCAGCGCCTGTCATCGCTGCGCAAGTACATGATCGTCATCTCGCTGGTGCTGGCTGCGGTCATCACCCCGACGCCGGACCCGGTGAACATGTTCATCGTGGCGGCGCCGATCTATCTCCTCTACGAGCTGGGCGTCATCCTGGCCCGGTTCGCCTGATCGACCTTGGGCGACCCTGACCCTCGGGACGACCTTCGGCACCACGGCCGCACCCGTCCCGCCCAGACATAGGCCCGGCGACCCCGCTCTGGGATCGCCGGGCCTACTGGTTCACGCGTAGCCCAACGGGGCACGCGCGGTCCGATTATGGGCGACCGGTGCCACTGGGTACGAGCCGCTCCATGAACAACCCATTCGCCCCTGGCAGCCAGCCTGTTGTGGGGTCCGGCGGCCATTTGGTGCCGGCGCCGATCGTGTACTGACCGAGCAGCGTCCCCACGTGACAGTTCGCCGCGGTACACCCCGGCTCGATTCCTCCACCGCCTGCGTGGACGACGAAGGCGGCGACGGCCACGACGTGCATCTCGATGTGGCTGCCGTTCCCACTGCCGGAATCGGCAACTGGGATCAGCAGCACGCAAGAGTTCAGGTCGCCGTTGCCTTGACAGCCGTTCAGGCCGCTGACCGTGAAGCGCGTCGGCCCGGCGTGGACGCCGTTGGTGGCCTGCCACCACCCCGGGATCGTGGCGCCGTCGTTGGTGCCCGAATTGTCGGCCAATCCCTTGAACGCCTCGCCCGCGCCGCACGTGTCAACCTGTGATCCGTGCAGTTCGAACGTCAAACCGACCGCGTCCGGATTGATGGTTGAAGTTCCCGTAAGGAGGAGTGACGTGCTCGATGACGTCGGCGTGGCCGTGGGCGTCGAAGTCGCGCCTGGATCCGGAGTCGGCGTGGGCGTGGACTGCTTGGCGAGGTCTCGGCCGATGACCTGCGGGTATGCGGACGCGCTGGCGTTCCACACGCCGCCGGTCGCACCGCCGGGGTCGCCGGTCGTGGACGACCCTTGCGAAGGACCTTGGTGGAAAGCCGTTAGAGCCATGATCGACCCCGCGGACGACTGCCCGGCCGCAAACGCTCCGGACCCGAGGGCGTATACCGGAGCGTTGGGCGAGGGCGCGGCCGCAGCGCCGGTCGCCCCGCCGCAGACGATGAACGGTGCGTCTCCCGGCGCGTTCTGGACCTTATAGACGCGTGCCGTAGATGTCGCGCTCGTGGTCGCCGTCTGGGGTGCGCCGGGTATGGCCCGCATGAAGAACGTGTTGTGGGTCTCCGACGCGGATACCTGGACGCCGCTGGCGGTGGACGGCACCGTTGTCGAGCAGTCGCCCACCGGCTGCAGATTGTCGTCAACGTACTGACATGACACCACGCTGGGGGTTATTGGCCCGAGTGCGTTCATCGCCACGATAGCGTCTACCGTGCTGACGACCGAGATGTTGTTGGTGCTCGACCACGTCGTCAATTCCTGGGCACCCGCCAGTGCTCCGGCATCCGCCGCGTTCTGGACAGTTCGCTTCTGCGCGAACGTGTAGCCGAGGTCGATCGCCAACCCCAGGATTCCGATGAGCGCCACCATGGCCGCCGCCACGATGATCAGCATCTGGCCACGGTGACTTCGGGCGCGAACGAATCGCCCGAGTCTCGTCCGCATCATGTCGCCACCCTCGTCGTCGCGCTACCGGTCACAGTGAAAGACCCGAGGCCGAAGTAGGACTGAATCAACGACGTAAAGATCGGTCTGAATGTCGCACTGGTCGTGACGGTGATGGTAACGCTGGAGCCCGCTGCAATGTTCGTGCAATCGCCGTTGCTGCAGCTCACCGCCACCGTCGTGCCCGACGGGACGCCGTGGTCGAGCACGGCCGTCGTTATTCCGGTGGTGTCCGACGGCAGCGTCTCGCCGTAGCGTGCGCCTTCGAACGCCGCGTTGCGCAGTTGGATGTAGCTGAAAAACATGCGCCCCACGTCGACGGTGCCCAGGAGGATCATGAGCAGGATTGGAATCGTAAGGGCCAGTTCGACCAGGCTTTGCCCTCGCCGATGACGTCGGCGCGCTGAGTCTTCGCCGCCAAACCGTGCCGCGGCGCTGACTGGCTGGCTCACGGAGTTAGCTCCACCACGTTGCTGGCGCTCCTCGCTACTCGATTGCGTTCGTGGCCGACGCATTGAGCGTCAGGGCTCCGATGTGCAGTAGTTTCTGCGTGAACGCCTGAAACTGCAGCGTCGCCACTACCGTGACGCTGCCTCCAGTCGTGCAGGACGGACTGCAGGTGACGGTGACCGAACTCGTCGTCAAGCCCAGCTGCGGGGCCTTGGTGACGACATAGTTCTGGATGCCGGTGGTGTCGGTGGGCTGGACCTCGGCGTAGCGCGCACCCTCCCGGACGGCGTTTTGCAGCTCGGAGTACATGAAGATCACGCGGCCGTAGTCGATGGTGCCCAAGATCACGCCGAAGAACACGATGCTGCCGATCGCGAACTCCACCACTGCCTGGGCCGCGAAGCCGCGGCGTCGCCGGGAGCGTCGACGTGACGTCCCCGTTACACCGTCCTGGCTCAGGTCGCTCCGGTCACATGTGCCGTTAAAGGCCTCGTCGCGAGGCACGCTTGCCCTCCTGACCTGCCAGGTTCAGCATCGGATCCGCTGTCCACTCTGAGCCTACGCAGGCGATCAGGGGGTCACAAGGGGAGAGAGGTCCCGGCCGCTCCGGGATATTCGCACCTATCGCGGGTTTGTCCGGGCCGTCGAAGCCGGCATCGACCACGCGGCCTCAGTCGCCGCGCCCTCCGCGCCCGATGGTGGCGAGGTAGGCCTGGAGATCGGTGAGCTGAGCGTCGGTGACCAGCGATTGGTCGTAGGCCGGCATGCCGGAACGCCCGTTCCGGATCGCCTGGGTCGCCTCGCGCCCGCCCTCACGCAGGCCGAGCTCGCCGGGCGCGTTGCCGACCGCGCCGTGGCAGGTCTGGCACCCCAGCGCGAAGTAGACCGCAGCGCCGCGCTGGGTCGCGTTGCCGTGCGGGTCCGCAACGGCGAGCTGCGCCGTGGTCGCCGTCGGCACCGCCAGCGCCGCGACGCCGGAGCCGTGCTGCTGCAGCGCGCGCATATAGCTGACCATTGCCCAGATGTCCTGGTCCTGGAACTGCTTGTCGAAGGCCGGCATCCCGGTGAAGCTCAGGCCGTTCTTGATGATCCAGAAGAGCTGCGCGTCGGTGCGCTCCTGAGCATCACCGGTGGTCAGGTCGGTGGCATTCGGGTACGTGGCCGTCCCGAAGACTCCGTTTCCCTTCCCGTCCGCGCCGTGGCAGATCGAGCAGGATCCCGTGTAGGCGGCTCGGCCCGTCGAGATCGCGCGTGGATCATTCGCCAGCGGGTTCGCCTGGTTGCCCGAGTGGAGCCGCGCCGCGATCGAGACAGCCACGGCTCCGTAGAGTCGCTCGAGCGGGAGGTCGCTGCGATGCCCGATGGCCAGTGGTCCGCCGATCGCGGCCGCCGCACCCAGTGTGCCGATCACGCCCACCACGACTCCGAGGACGGCGATTGCCCAGGGAAACCGTCGCTTCGGACCTCGCTCGGCATCGAGGGCCCGTTCGAGTGCAGAGTTGGCCAACGATCTCACCTCCGCCAATCGGGGCAGCAGCGGTCGCCGCCCGAATGGCCTCGTGACGTCTCCGGATCCCGCGCCCGCGAGATCGAGCTGCACTGTGCCCCGCGTCGACGCCGACCGTGAATGGTAGCTCAAACGCGCGACGGGCGCGCACCCGGCCGCTACACCGGCGGAATCGCCGCCGCGGTGACGCCGCGGTCCGCGCCATGAGGCACGCGCAGCATCTTCGAGGGGCAACCTGAATGATCCCTGAATGCGACCTTAACGCCGGATGAACGGCAGAGCGGCCACCACGACCGTGGGCTCCAGCAGGCGGGTCACGGACCGCTCAGTAGCCAACCGCGAGGACCAGCGTGGCGAGGTCGACCATGAGGGTGGCGACGAGCGAGGAGCACTGAACAGCATCCCAGCGGCCCCCTGAACTCCACGCGCTGGTTGGGGAGCGCACGGTCGATGAGGTCCGGCCCGCCAGACCGCCAGACATGGGAAGCGGAGACTAAGCCATGCCGAGTTCGGATGGGCTCCGGGGGTGTGCGCTCAGCGTTCGCTCGTTGCGGTAGGTCACCATGCCCGGCCCGGTGCCCTTGATCTTACGCACGTAACGCCGCTGCGTGGCGTCGACCTCCACCGCGGTGGAGTGCTGACCGCCACTGTGGTACGCCGCCAGGGCGGCGGCGCGCTCGATCGTCTCGTCGTCCTCAGGCCCCGACCAGTGCACGACCACGTGAGACCCCGGTACACCGCGGGCGTGTAGCCACGTGTCGTCTGCACCGGCGAGGTCGAAGGTGACGACGTCGTTCTGCTGCCCGTTGCGGCCGACGTAGATGATGTCGCCGCGCGGGGTACGGAACCCCGACGGGCGTCGGGGAGCCGCCGACTTGCGGGTCCTGGTCGCGCCGGTCGCCTGTCGTGGAGCGCGCAGGGCGTCCCACTCGCGGCGGACCTGCTCGAGGTCCTCCAGAGTCTCCGAGAGGCTCGCCATCGTCTGGAGTTGGGCCAGGTAGTCACGATCGACCTGGGCATGCTCGATCAGCTCCGGCAGGTTCTCCGTGGCCGAGCGCGCCTTGCGATACCGTTCGAAGTAGTCCTGCGCGTTCTCGCTCGGCGACCGCGTCGGGTCGAGCGGGACGGTCAGATCGTCCGCAACGAGCACCAGTTGCCCGCGATGGAGCTCGTGGAGGTGGGCGTAGATGGCTTCGCCCATCCGGCGCCAGCGTTCACCCTGCTCCATACGCTGCCGTTCCTCCTCGAGCGACCGGACCCGGGCGATGGCCCGCTGGACCGCCTGATCGACCTCGGCGACGAGCTTCGCCCGCCGCTGCGCGTGGCGGACCGGCTCCGCCTGGCCGCTCAGGCTGAGCCAGCGCTCCACCGCGGCCGAGGTGGTCGAGAACTGTTCCTCATCGTCATCCTGGAGGTGCTGTTGCGACATCGCAGCGAAGGCAATCGGCCGCTGTTCGCGGGTGTAGACGCAGGGGTGCCAGCGGCCGGAATCGAGCGGTTGGAGCACGTCCGCGACGGCCACCGCCAGTGCGGCGGAGGACGTCGCCGTGGCCAGTTCTCCGGCGACGGCGTCGACTCGCCCGGCCGTCAGAAAGACCGCCTCACGGGCCATCTGTGGACTGAATCCAGCCAACTCGCGCACGACCACGCTGGCTGCCGACTCGCTGGCTACCGCGTCCGCCATGAGTCGTGCCAGCGTGGCGGCCGAGATGCCACGTGGGTCACGCTTGTCCTGGGCGGGCGGTGCCTGATACGGGCGACCCGGCAGGACCGGGCGCACGCGGCTCATCTCCGGCGTGACCCGGCGTGCGGAGTCGAGGATGCGCCCATCGTCGTCGATGAGAACGATGTTGCTGCGTCGCCCCATCAATTCCACGATCAAGTGGGTGTGGACCAGTTCGGCGCCCGCCTCATCCTCGTCACCCGCCTCGAACTCCTCGACGTCACCGCGCTTGTGTGGCCAGAACCGCTTGGCTATACTCAGCCGAGCGATGCGCTCGAGTGGCGGCTGTTCAACGGCAACCACCTGCCCGCCGCGGGCGTATTTGCGGAGCAGTAAGAGCAGCGGCGTCACGCGGTCGGGGTCCGCGCTGAGGCGCACCGGGGAGAGATGAAGTCTGGGATTCTGGCGGTCGGCGCTGGCAACCAGCACGACCCGCTGATGCTCGGCATAGAGCTCCAGCGCAACCGTGGCGTCGTCCAGCTGAAGGACTCGCTGGATTCGTCCGCCGATAAGTTGCCGCCCGAATTCGTCGCATAGCGCCGCGACCGTCAGAACGTCAAACACCCGGTCCCTCCTCGTTCACCTGTCCGCCGGTGCGCCAGGCGACCGCTCACGAATGCTCGTGAGCCGCGAGCGCAAGGAATTGCCCGAACGCAGCATCGTGTCGTCCCGGGGGTGTGCACCGGGCGCCGATCAGCCCCGCCTCCGGATCCGTACCGGCGCTCGGCGGGGAGTCTCCCGGAAGGATGACGCGGGTGGGAGATATCGGACGCTGGAACGAGCAGGCAGACGAGCTCATCGACGAACTGCGCTCGGTCGCTCACGCGCGAATGATCATCATCTCCGGCCCCTCCGGCGTGGGCAAGGACACGGTGATCGAGCACATGCGGCTGGCCCACCCGGACTACGCCTTCGCCGTCACGGCCACCACCCGTCCGCGACGACCCGGAGAGATCGACGGCGTCCATTACATTTTCATGGAACTCCACGAGTTCGATGACGCTCGCCAGCGCGGGGAGTTCCTCGAGGCTGCCGAGGTCTACGGGAACTACTACGGCGTACCGCGCGAACGTGTACGCCGTGCCCTGCGTGCGGGCAAGAACGTGGTCGTCAAGGTGGATGTCCAGGGGGCGGCCTCCATTCGGTCGGTCGCACCCGATGGGATCTTCATCTTCCTGGCGCCCCCGTCGATGGCCGAGCTCACGGCGCGTCTCCGGAATCGGAAGACCGATGACCCCGAGGCACTCATGCGCCGGCTGGCGACGGCCTCGCGGGAGCTGCGGCGAGCGTGCGAGTTCGAGTACGTCGTATTCAACGAGCGCGACCGGCTGGATGATACCCTCGCGACCATCGACGCGATCATCACCGCGGAAAACTGTCGTATCGCGCATCTCTGATCGCCGCGGCTCGGCGGTCTGGACGCGCGGTCGGATGGCCGCGGGCGCGCTCAGCCCCGTCGGAACGCCGCCTGGCGCTCGTCCGCTTCGTCCTCGTCCTCCGGAATGTAGTGCAACGTTGACCGGTCCTCCACGCGGTCGACGAAGAGGATGCCGTCGAGGTGGTCGATCTCGTGTTGCAGGATCCGGGCGAGGTAGCCCGACGCCTTGATGCGGACTTCCCGGTCGTCGAGATCTCGGGCCTTGACCGTGACGTTCATCGACCGCGCTACGTCGCCGTACCAGCGCGGGATACTCAGACATCCCTCGGGGCCGAGCTGTCGACCGGTAGCACGAATGACCTCGGGGTTGACCAGCGCGAGGTCGACCTGTGGGTCGTCATCGTCCTCCAGCCCCGGCGGCATGCCGATGACGATGAGGCGCCAGAGTAGCCCCACCTGCGGCGCGGCGAGCCCTACTCCGTCGGCATCTTCCATCGACTCGCGCATGTCCCGGGCAAGCCGACGCACCTCCGCGTCGATCTTGCGGATCTTGACGGCTTTTTCGCGCAGGCGTGAATCGCCCTCCGTGATGATCCTCAGCGATGCCATATCCGGTCGTGTCTCCGCTTGCCAGGTGCGTGATGCCGGGAGCCGCTCGGAGCATGCGCGTGGCCGACGCGGACGCAGTTCGGTCCGGCGCCGGCGCGCGTAACGCTCACGCAGTGCGTTCCAGCCGAGCGGCCTGGAAATCGCAGCCGGGGGTCTGACAGCGTACGCCTCGCCCTCGCGACTCCACCAGGAGTCCCCCGCACTTCGGGCAGCGCTCCCCGGTGGGCCGGTCCCAGCTCGAAAAGTCGCACTCAGGATAGCGACTGCAGCCGAAGAAGACGCGGCCCTTCTTGGTGCGACGCTCGACCAGTTCCCCCTCGTGGCACTTCGGGCAGGCAACGCCGATCTTCCGCAGTAGCGGCCGCGCGTTGCGGCATTCGGGGAACCCGGAGCAAGCCAGGAAGCGCCCATACCGTCCGAGCTTGATCACCATCGGACGGCCGCACTTCTCGCAGACCTCGTCGGTTGGTTCGTCGGCCACCCGGACGCGACCCATCTCCTTCTCGGCGCGCTCTACTGTCTCATGGAATGGCGTGTAGAACTCGCGGACCATCGGGACCCATTGCCGCTCGCCTGAGGCGATCTCGTCCAGGTCGTCCTCCATCTTGGAGGTGAACTGGACGTCGACGATCGTCGGGAAGTGCTGCACCAGGAGGTCGTTGACGACGCCGCCGAGTTCGGTCGGCACGAGCCGCCGCTCCTCGGCCGTCACGTAGTTGCGTGCCTGCAAGGTGGCGATGGTCGGTGCGTAGGTGCTCGGCCGGCCGATGCCCTGCTCCTCGAGCACCTTGACCAGCGTGGCCTCCGTAAAGCGCGGCGGCGGCTGGGTGAAGTGCTGCTCGGGGAGTAGCCGGCGCAGGTCGAGCAGTTCGCCGACACTGAGCTCGGGGAGGGCGTCGCGGTCCATCTCGTCGATCGCGTCGTCGTCGCGCCCCTCACGGTAGATGGCGAGGAAGCCCGTGAACTTGATCACCGATCCGGTCGCGCGGAAGCGATAGGGCCAAGCGCCGTCCCGCGCGCCTGCGTCGATGTCCACCGCCGTGCTGTCGAACACCGCGTTCCGCATCTGACTGGCGATGAAGCGCTGCCAGATCAGCCGGTAGAGCCGGTACTGCGGCACGCTGAGGAACGGTCGCACGATCTCGGGATCGCGCTCCGGGTCGGTGGGCCGGATGGCCTCGTGCGCCTCCTGCGCCCCCTTCGCCTTGCGCGTGTAGATCGGTGGACGCTCCGGGACGTACTCACCCCCGAAGCGCCGATCGATGACGGTGCGCGCGCTCGCCTGGGCCGATCCGGCCACGTTGGTCGAGTCGGTACGCATGTAGGTAATGAGCCCCTGGGTTCCGGCCGCGCCGAGGTCGACCCCTTCGTAGAGCTCCTGGGCGATCTGCATGGTGCGGCGAACCGGGAAGCGCAGCTTGCGCGAGGCTTCCTGCTGCAGCGTGCTGGTCGTGAAGGGCGCGGCCGGGCGACGCTGCGTCTCCTTGACCTCGATGTTTCCGACCTGGAACTCGGCACCGTCCAGTGCTCGCACGATGGCGATGGTGGTCGCCTCGTCCTTGAGCTCGGGCTTCTCACCGTTGACCCGAGTCAGCGACGCGGTGAATTCCGCCGGCTTCTGGCGCCGGCCGGCGTCGCGTTTGGCGAGCTCCGCGTCGAGGGACCAGTACTCCTGAGGCACGAAGGCCTGAATCTCGCGCTCCCGCTCGACCACGAGCCGCAGTGCCACCGACTGGACGCGACCCGCGGAAAGCCCGCGCTTGACCTTCTTCCACAGCAGCGGGCTGATCTCGTAGCCCACCAGCCGGTCGAGCACCCGCCGTGCCTGCTGTGCCTCGACCAGCCGCATGTCGATGTCGCGCGGATCCGTCAGCGCCGTGTGAATGGCATCCGACGTGATCTCGTGGAACACGATGCGGTGGACCGGTTTGTCGCCGGGATTCGTGGCCTCGATCAAGTGCCAGGCAATCGCCTCGCCCTCGCGGTCCGGGTCGGTCGCCAGCAAGATCTCTCGTGCGCCCTTGACGTCTTCGCGCAGCTGCTTGACGACGCTCGTCTTGTCCCGCGGGACCAAGTAGTCGGGTGCAAAGCTCCCCTCGACGCCGACGCCAAGCCGGCTCTTCGGGAGGTCCCGGACGTGGCCCATCGAGGCCTTGACCGTGTAGCCGCGCCCGAGGTAGCGCCCGATCGTGCGCGCCTTCGTCGGCGATTCGACGATCACCAGCGTGCCCCTGGGGCTCGTCGCTCCGACCGGCTTGCGTCCGGCGGCCGGCTTGCCGCCGCCGCTGGTCTTCGCCGGCGAGCGCGGTGTCTTGGACGACGAGGCCTTTGCCGTCGTCGACTTCTTGGTGGTCTTGCTCGTTCGTTCCGTCATATCGTCTAGCTACGTCCTACGTGATGTGGGCGAACCGGCGCGATGCAGCGCCGGGTAGACCCTCGTCAAGTCATGGTTCATCTTCGACGGCGTGGTCAGGGTGTGAAGGGTCACACGTACCAATATGACACACCCGCCCGCGGCCGCCGGCCCTGGGTTCGCCGTGGGTTCG
>DATKRJ010000093.1:0-8436 GCA_035532355.1 Thermomicrobiaceae bacterium
CACTACGCGTGGGTCTTCACCGCCTACATGCTCGCCTCGACGGTGACCGTGCCGATCTACGGCAAGCTGTCGGACATCTACGGCCGGCGGATCTTCTTCCTGGCCGGGATGGTCCTCTTCCTGGTCGGCTCCGCGCTCTCCGGCATGTCGCACAGCATGACCCAGCTCATCCTCTTCCGCGGCCTACAGGGTCTCGGCGCGGGCGGCATGATGCCGATCGCCATGGCCATCATCGGCGACGTCTTCCCGCCGGCCGAGCGCGGCAAGTGGCAGGGCCTGATGATGGCCGTCTTCGGCCTGTCCACCATCGTCGGACCGACCACGGGTGGCTGGCTGACCGACAACTGGGGCTGGCGCTGGGTCTTCTACGTCAACATGCCGGTCGGAGCGCTCGCCATCCTGACCGCCGGGATCGCCCTGCCGCGGGCCGGCCGACGCCGGGAGCACACCATCGACTACCTGGGAGCCGCCGCCCTCGTCGCGGGCGCGGTCCCGCTGCTGCTGGCCTTCTCCTGGGGCGGTACCACCTACCCCTGGGGCTCCTGGCAGGTCGTGAGCCTGTTCGTCTTCAGCGTGATCGCGCTGATCGCCACCTTCTTCATCGAGCGACGCGCCGCCGAGCCGATCATCAGCCCCGAACTGTTCAAGAACCGGGTCTTCAGCGTCTCGACGGTCGCCACCTTCCTGGTCAGCGCGGGCATGTTCGGCGCCATCATGTACATCCCCCTCTTCATCCAGGGAGTGCTCGGCGAGAGCGCGACCAACTCGGGCGCCGTGCTCACCCCGATGATGCTCGGCTTCATCGTCAGCAGCGTCATCGGCGGCCAGCTCATGTCGCGCACCGGACGCTACAAGGTGATGGCGCTCCTCGGCTTCGTTGTGGCGGCTATCGGCATGTTCCTGCTCTCGCAGATGACGGTCGGCGCGACCAGCGGCCTCGTCGTGCGCAACATGGTCATCACGGGCCTGGGCATCGGCGTGATGATGAGTCTGTTCACCATCGTGGTCCAGAACTCCTTCCCGTTCCAGCGCATGGGTGAGGTCACGGCGAACCTGCAGTTCTTCCGCTCGATCGGCGGCACGATCGGCGTGGCCGTGCTCGGCACCGTCATGACCAACCGCTTCAACAGCGCCTTCGTCACCAACCTACCGGCCGCGATCAAGCAGGTCGTGCCGGCGGGCCAGCTGGCGCAGCTGCAGAACCCGCAGATCCTGCTGGCGCCGGGCATCACCGACCAGATCCAGCAGGTCTTCGCCAGCACCGGCCCGCAGGGTCAGCAGCTCTTCCAGCAGTTCATGCTGGCGCTGCGCCAGAGCCTGACCACCGCGATCACCAGCCTGTTCCTGATCAGCACCGTGGCCATGGTGCTGGCCTTCCTGGTGACGCTCTTCCTGGAGGAGATCCCGCTGCGCAAGAGCTTCCACGAGTCGGCCGTGCTCGCCGTCAGCGAGTCGGTCCCCGGCGAGTACGTCGAGCCCGTTGGCCTGGAGCGGCCCCTGGCCGCGCCGGAGCCGACGAGCGACTGATCCCGCAGTCGGGCGCCCCCTCCCGTGGGAGTTCCCACGGCGGGGCGCCCAAGCTACCTGGAGCGCCGATGCCCCACGTCGTCGAGGTCGAAACACCGCTCAACCTGGAGTTCGCGGGCCGGATGCCGCACTGTATAGAGGAAGACCTGTGCTAAAGCTATTACGGTTGCTCCAGCCCTACCGCCTCATGCTCGGCCTGGTCTTACTCCTCGCCCTCCTCCAGTCGATCGCGAATCTCACGCTGCCGACCTTGATGGCCGACATCGTCGACAACGGCATCGTCAAGAGCGACACGCACTACATCCTGCGCGTGGGCGCCGTCATGCTGCTGGTAACGATCGGCGGCATGCTCTGCGCCATCGCCGGGGCGTTCTTCTCGTCCCGGATCGCCCTCGGCTTCGGCCGGATCCTCCGCGCCAGGATCTTCACGCACGTGCAGTCGTTCTCGCTGCAGGCGTTCGACACCTTCAGCACGGCGTCGCTGATCACCCGTACCACCAACGACACGACCCAGGTGCAGCAGGTCGTCACCATGACGCTGCTCATGGTGATCACCGCGCCGATGATGGCGATCGGCGGGATCATCCTGGCCCTGGCCCAGGACCGGTCCCTGTCGTGGATCCTCGTCGTGGCCATACCGGTCGTGTTCCTGGTCTTCGTGGTGACCCTGCGTAAGGCGGTGCCGCTCTTCCAGGCCATGCAGGTCAAGCTCGACAAGCTAAACCTGGTGATGGACGAGGGGCTGACCGGCGTGCGGGTTGTGCGCGCCTTCGACCGCGACGCCCACGAGCAGCACCGGTTTGACGTTGCCAACCTCGACCTGACCGATACGGCCATCACCGTCAACCGCATCGTGGCCGTGCTGTTTCCGGCGATGATGCTGATCTTGAACCTGACCAGCGTCGCCATCCTCTGGTTCGGCAGCCTCCGGATCAACGACGGGTCGATGCAGATCGGCTCGATGATCGCCTTCCTGCAGTACGCGATGCAGATCCTGTTCGCCGTCCTGATGGTCGCGGTGATGTTCGTGATGCTGCCGCGCGCGGCGGCGTCGGCCACCCGCATCAATGAGGTGCTCGACACCGTGCCCAGCATCGCGGACCCGGCCGAGCCGGTCCCGGCCGGTCCACAGACGGGATACCTGGAGTTCCAGAACGTGACCTTCCGCTACCCCGGCGCCGAGGAGCCGGCGCTGTCGCACATCTCGTTCACGACCGGCCCCGGCGAGGTCACGGCGATCATCGGCGGTACCGGCTCGGGCAAGTCGTCGCTGGTCAACCTGATCCCGCGCTTCTACGACGTCGAGGCGGGCAGGGTGCTGGTCGACGGCCGCGACGTGCGCGAGATGATGCAGGAGGAGCTGCGGGCGAAGATCGGCTACGTCCCGCAGCGAGCGATCCTCTTCTCCGGCTCGATCGACACCAATGTCCGCTACGGCAAGGACGACGCCTCCCGCGAGGAGGTGCTACACGCGCTCGAGGTTGCCCAGGCGACCGACTTCGTGACGGCCATGCCGGACGGGATCGAGTCGGTGATCGCCCAGGGCGGCACCAACGTCTCGGGCGGCCAGAAGCAGCGGCTCTCGATCGCTCGCGCCCTGGTACGCCGGCCGGAGATCTACGTCTTCGACGACTGCTTCTCGGCGCTCGACTTTGCCACAGACGCGCGGCTGCGGGCCGCGTTGCGGGGCGAGACCGGGGGCGCGACCGTCGTCATCGTAGCGCAGCGGGTCGGCACGGTCATGGACGCCGACCGGATCATCGTGCTGGACGAGGGTCACGTGGCCGGCATCGGCACCCATCACGCACTGCTCGAGACCTGCGCGGTCTATCGGGAGATCGTGTCCTCCCAGCTGTCACTGGAGGAGATCGCATGAGCTTCGGAGGGGGCGGGCCGCGAGCGGGGGGCGGCATGTTCCGCGGCGGGCCGATGGGCGGCATGGGCGTGTCTGCCCAAAAGGCGAGGAACTTCCGCGGCACCCTATTCCGGCTGCTCGGATACTTCCGGCCGCAGCGCGGCCCGCTGGTGATCGTGCTGGTCGCGGCCGTCGTCGGGACCGTGTTCAACGTGCTCGGACCGAAGATCCTGGGCCTGGCGACGACCAAGCTGTTCGAGGGGATCCTGGCCAAGTACAAGCACGTGCCGGGCGCGGCCGTCGACTTCACCTACATCGGGCGGATCCTGCTCATCCTGCTCGGGATGTACCTGGTCAGCTCAGTGTTCATGTACCTGCAGCAGTACCTCATGGCCGGCGTAGCCCAGAAGACGGTCTACGCGATGCGCCGCGAGGTGGACGAGAAGCTCGAGCGCCTGCCACTGAGCTACTACGACTCGCGCACGCACGGCGAGATCCTCAGCCTGGCGGTCAACGACCTGGACAACGTCAGCAGCACGCTGCAGCAGAACGTGACTCAGGCGATCACCTCGGTCGTCACGCTGGTCGGCGTCGTGGTGATGATGCTGACGATCAGCCCGCTCCTGACGGCCGTGGTCGCGCTCACGCTGCCGCTGAGCATCCTCGTCACCACCATCATCGCCAAGCGAGCACAGCGCTACTTTCTGGGCCAGCAGAACGCGCTCGGCGACCTCAACGGCCACGTCGAGGAGATGTACACCGGGCACCCGATCGTCAGGGCCTTCGGGCACGAGCAGGCGGCCATCGCCAAGTTCGACGAGCTCAACGACCGCTACTACGAGTCGGGCTGGCGGGCTCAGTTCGTGTCGGGCATCATCATGCCGCTGATGCGATCGATCGGGAACCTGGGCTACCTGCTGGTGGCGACCATTGGCGGCATCATGGTCACCCGGAACGCAATCGCCATCGGCGACGTGCAGGCCTTCCTGCAGTACGCGCAGCAGTTCTCCATGCCGATCACCCAGCTGAGCAGCCTGGCCAACACCATCCAGCTGACGATCGCCTCGGCGGAGCGGGTGTTCGACCTGCTCGACGAGGCGGAGGAGACGCCCAACCCGGTCGACGCGGTCGAGATCGCCGCGCCGCGCGGCCACGTCGCGTTCGAGCACGTCGCCTTCAGCTACAAGCCGGACGAGCCCCTGATCGCGGACGTCAACTTCGACGTGCAGCCGGGCCAGACGATCGCTATCGTCGGCCCGACCGGGGCCGGCAAGACCACGTTGGTCAACCTGCTGATGCGCTTCTACGACGTGAACGGGGGGCGCATCCTGGTCGACGGCGTGGACATCCGCCGGATGCAGCGCGGCGCGCTGCGGCGCATGTTCGGCATGGTACTGCAAGACACCTGGCTCTTCGGCGGGACGATCCGCGACAACATCGCCTACGGTCGCGACGATGCCACCGAGCATGAGATCGTCGAGGCGGCCCGGACCGCCCAGGCCGACCACTTCATCCGCACGCTCCCGCAGAGCTACGACACGGTCCTCAGCGAGGAGGCCGGCAACATCTCCCAGGGGCAGAAGCAGCTGCTGACGATCGCCCGTGCCTTTCTGGCCAACCCCTCCGTGCTCATCCTGGACGAGGCGACCAGCAGCGTCGACACCCGCACCGAGGTGCTGATCCAGGAGGCAATGAGCCGGCTCATGAGCGGACGGACCAGCTTCGTGATCGCCCACCGCCTGTCGACGATCCGCGAGGCCGACCTGATCCTGGTGATGAACCACGGCAGCATCATCGAGACCGGCACCCACCGCGAGCTGCTGGCTCGCGGCGGCTTCTACGCCGACCTGTACAACAGCCAGTTTTCGGGGCGCGAGCTGGACGCGGTCCCGGCGTGATGGCGGAACGCCGGCCTCAACACCGGCGCGCTGCCGCCGGCCGCGGCGTCGTCGAGCCACGCCACGGCGCCGTGGCTCGACGCGCCGGTGGCGGGCTCCTTCAACATCCAGAAGTAGCGGGACTGCGTACAGATCGTTGGCCGCGCTAGAGCGGTCGGGTCACGCCCCGTCCGCGTGGGTGGGGCGCGTTGAGAGATGGCGTGCGCCGGTGGCATGGACGCACGAAGCCATCCACGCGTGAGGACAGGCAACTTGTACCGGTTGGCGGATCTGGCTCTGCGCAAGCGCTCGGTCGTGCTCCTGGCGGCGATCCTGATCGCCTTCATCGGCGCCTTCGGCATCACCCAGCTCAAGACCGAGCTGATGCCGAACATCGACTTCCCGGTGGTCACCGTTTTGACCAGCTACCCCGGCGCATCGCCCGAGGCGGTCGACAGCGGCGTCTCGACGCCCATCACCAACGCGGTGCGGGCCGTCCCCGGCCTCTCGACCGCGCGCTCGACCTCCTCCGAGGGCTTCTCGGTCGTGGTGGCCGAGTTCGCCTACGGCACCAACATGAAGGACGTGACCCAGACGCTCACGACGAGCCTGGGCCAGCTCCCCCTGCCCGACGGCGCCACCAAGCCCACCGTGCAGCAGATCAACTTCAACCAGGCCCCGATCATGCAGCTCGGCCTGACCGGCGCCAACGGCGACCTGGCGACGCTGCGCCAGATCGCCCAGACGCAGTTCGTGCCGGCGCTCTCGAGCCTCGATGGCGTCGGCAACGTCGACGTCACCGGCGGCGCCGACGACGTGGTCCAGCTCACGCTCGACCCGGCCAAGCTGGCCGCGGCGAAGGTAACGCCGCAGCAGATCGCGGGCGTCCTCCAGGGCAACAACGTCAGCGTGGCGACTGGTACGGTCCAGGCCGGGACCACCACGCTGCCGGTGCGCGTCGGCAGCCAGATCACCTCGCTCGACCAGCTCAAGGCGCTCGTGGTCGGCGTCAAGCGCGACGCGACCGGCGCGGCGGTCGGGCCGGTCACGCTGGGCGACGTCGCCACCGTGGCGATCGCTCCGGGCGTCGCGCCCGGCATCAGCCGAACCAACGGCCAGCCGAGCGTGGCCATCGACGTCTACCTCAACCAGGGCGCCAACACGGTCGACACGGCGGCGCTGGTGCGGACCAAGCTCGCCAGCCTCAACCAGGGCCTGCACGCCGGCGGGGTCAACGTCAACACGGTGGTCGTCCAGGACCAGTCGCAGTTCATCCAGGACTCGATCAACGGCCTGGTCCGCGAGGCACTGCTGGGAGCCGGCTTCGCCATCCTCGTGATCTTCGGCTTCCTGCTGAGCGCGCGCTCGACGCTGGTGACCGCCATCTCGATCCCCCTTTCCATGCTGGTCGCCTTCATCCTCCTCTGGTGGCAGGGGATCACCCTCAACATCATGACGCTAGGCGGGCTGGCGGTGGCCGTCGGCCGGGTCGTGGACGACGCCATCGTCGTCCTGGAGAGCATCTACCGCCACGTCCAGCGCGGTGAGGACAGCCGCACCGCCACCCTCTCCGGGGTGCGCGAGGTGGCGATGGCGATCACCGCCTCGACGGTCACGACCATCGCCGTCTTCTTGCCGCTGGGCTTCATCGGCGGCATCGTGGGCGAGGTCTTCCGCCCCTTCGCTCTGACCGTGACCTTCGCGCTGCTGGCCTCGCTGCTGGTGGCGCTCACGGTGGTGCCGGTCTTCGCTTCCTACCTGATCCGCAAGGACAAGCTTCGGCCGATGCCGACGCGGACGCCGCTGCTGCAGCGCGTCTACGTCCCGTCGCTACGCCGCGCGCTGGCCCACCCGGTGATCACGCTCGGTATCGCCGCAGTGCTGCTCGTCGGCTCGCTCGGGCTCCTCCCGCTCATCGGCACGTCCTTCCTGCCATCGCAGGGAGCAAAGGTCGCCAGCATCCAGGTCGCCATGCCGTCCGGCACCTCGCAGCAGGCCACGATCGACAAGGCGGCCGCGCTCGAGCCGGTCATCAAGCAGACGGCTCCCGTGCAGCTGCTCGAGACGCAGGTAGCGGGCGGCGGGCTCCAGGCGGCCCTGCGCGGCACCAGCAGCAGCACCGCGACAATCACGGTGCGCTTCGACCCGAGCGTCGACATGACGTCGACCCTCGCCACCCTGCGCGGCCGGCTCGAGGCGGCCGCGGGCAACGCCGAGATCACCGTCTCCAGCCAGTCCGGCGGCTTCGGCGGCAACACCAACGCGGTGCAGGTGATCGTCCAGGGCAACGACTATACGGCGGTCAGCCAGGCTGCCCAGGCGCTGGCCACCCAGATCGCGGCCGTCCCCAACCTGGTCAACGTGCAGAACGACGTCGTCAACGCCAAGCCCGAGGTGGACGTGACCGTCGACCCCAACCGGGCCGTCGCGCTCGGCTCGACCACGGCCCAGATCGCGGCCCAGGTGCGACAGGCGCTGACCAGCACGCCGATCGGCCAGATCGTCATCAACAACCACCCGTACCAGATCATGGAGCAGGTCTCCGGCGCCTCGACCGGCGTCAGCGCCCTCCAGCAGCTCCCGGTCGGCACGACGAGCAACGCGCCGCTCGGCGAGGTAGGAACGGTCACGCAGGGCACGGGGCCGGTGCAGGTGGTGCGGGTCGACGGTGACCGCGCGGCCACCATCACCGGCACGATCACCAGCACCGCGACCGGCGCGGCGACGCGCGACGTCACCCGGATCATCTCGAACTACCGGGCGCCGGCCGGCGTGACCGTCACCTCGGCCGGCGTCGCGCAGCAGCAGGGCGACGCCTTCCGCAGCATGGGCGTGGCGCTGGTGGTGGCGGTGCTGCTGGTCTACATCGCCATGGTGGCCAGCTTCGGCTCGCTCACCACCCCGTTCGTGATCCTGTTCAGCCTGCCGCTCGCCGTGATCGGCGTGCTCGGCGGGCTGGCCGTGACCGGCAAGACGCTCGGCCTGCCGGCGCTGATCGGCGTGCTGATGCTGGTCGGCATCGTGGTGACCAACGCCATCGTGCTGCTGGAACTGGTGCTCGACCTGCGCCGCCGCGGCCTGGCGGTCGACGAGGCGCTGGTGGAGGGCGGCCGTACCCGACTACGACCGATCCTGATGACGGCGCTGGCGACGATCCTGGCGCTGATCCCGCTCTCG
>DATKRJ010000094.1:0-4104 GCA_035532355.1 Thermomicrobiaceae bacterium
GAGGCCATCACCTCCTGGTAGCCGATCTCGGGGTGGAGGCGGATGGTCTCGGCGAGGTCGAGGATCTGGTCGCGCTGCTGGTCGATGGCGGCGATGATGCGCGCGCGGAGTTCGTCCCGGCTGGCCATGCCCGCTCCTCTCATGCTGCTCTGCCGTGCCGGCTATGGTCCGGCGTGCTCCCTGCCTGCCGACCTTTCCGGCGAAGGTACCACCGGGGCGACGGCCTGCCAAGGCCGCGCGCTGAGACGTGCCGTGCCGCCCGTCAAAATCGGCGCGTGGGCACGGGTCGTGCGATGGAAGTGCCAGGGCGGCGGCGGGACGTCTCACCCGGCAATGCATGGTGAGGCTGCCGGCGTCCGAGGTCTGCGCGACACTGATCCGGCGCATCTGACCCGCGCCGAGGCGCACACTACGCACATTCCTCTCCTCCTCAGCGAGGAAGCGGCCGTTGGTGGCGGCCGCTTCCTCGTTTCCGCGAGCCGTTTCGGGTGTCGACGGCATTGCGGGCACGGCGCTCTGCCGCGACGATGTGCCGGGACCGTCCGCGTGCAGGTGGGACGGTGATCGGGCCCACTCGGGAGGAGCCGGGATGAGCTACCTGTCCCGCGGCGAGCGCATCACGCTGGCGCTCGCGCTGGTCTCGACGGTGCTGGCCGGCGCCTTGAACCTGGTACAGGCGAACGCGGTGCTGACCTTCGTCGTCTCGGGGGTCGCGCTCGCCACGCTGGCGGCGATCGTCGGCCAGGCCACGGAGCAGCTCGGCGAGCGACTCGGACCGGGCGCGACCGGGGTGTTGCAGTCCGCGCTCGGGAATCTGCCGGAGCTCTTCGTCGGGATCTTCGCGCTGCGCGCCGGACTGATCGCCGTGGTCCAGAGTGCTCTCATCGGCTCGATGCTGGCCAACAGCCTGCTGGTGCTGGGCATCGCCGTCTTGGTGGGTGGGCTAAGGCACGGCACGCAGCGGTTCAACTCCGAGTCACCCCGCATGATCGGGACGCTGATCCTGCTGGCGGTCTCGGCCCTGGCGGTGCCGACGCTGGCGCGCGGCCTGCACGTCCCGGCAGCGGCACACGCCGACTCGTTGAGTCTCGCCTGCGCGCTCATCCTGCTGGTCGTCTTTGTCGCCAGTATTCCGCACTCGCTCAAGGGTGGGCCGGAAGCCTTCAACGTCATCGAGGGTCGACCGGCCGCCGAGTGCTGGCCGCTGTGGCTGGCCGCGCTGCTGCTCGCGCTCGCCGGGGCGGGTGCCGCCTTCGTATCGGAGTGGTTCGTGAGCGCGCTGCAGCCGGCCATCACCGCGCTGCATCTGTCGGAGGCCTTCACCGGGCTCGTCATCGTGGCGATCGCGGGCAACGCCGTCGAGAACGTGGTCGGGGTGCAGCTCGCCGCTCGCAACAAGCCCGACTATGCGCTGAGCGTGATCCTGAACAGTTCGCTGCAGGTCGCGCTCGGCCTGACCCCGGTGCTGGTCTTGCTAAGCTTTGTGATCGGGAGTCACCCGATGACCCTGGTGATGCCCGGCATGCTGGTCGCCGGCATTGGGCTGGCCGCGGGCCTCGGCGTGGTGGTCACCTACGACGGCGAGACGACCTGGCTGGAAGGGGTGGTGCTGATTGGCCTGTACGGCATCATTGCCGCGTCCTTCTGGTGGGGGTGACGCAGCGAGTCGAGCGGGTCTCAGACACCACCCAACTGATCCCGGCCCTCGCCGGCGCGGCCGAGCTCGGCGGCCAGGGCGGCGGGCGACGTCACCGGCAGACGGCAGACGTGGCCCTCACAGACGTACGCGGTGGGACGGCCGCCAACGGCCACCCGTCCCAGCAGCAGCGGCACGATCCGCTCCTCCTCCGGCCGATCGGGGTGCCGCAGCGCCACGACCCTGTGCGGCAGGTACGTCTCCCGAGCGGCGCGCAGGAGTGCCACGGTATCCGGGTGGGTCGGGTCGCCGACCACGGCGATCTCCCGGGACGGCGCCAGCGCCGAGTCGCAGGCGGTCAGCAGGGCGCCGAAGCCATTAGGGTGCTGCACCGCGACCTGGCCGAACCGCTCGAGCACGGTCGTGGCCCGACGGCGGAGCTCGTCATCGTCGAGCAGCCAGGAGAGCCGCAGTAGCGCCTCGGCGGCCAGCGCGTTGCCGCTCGGCGTGGCCGAGTCGAACACGTCCTTGGGGCGCGCCACCAGCCGCTCCTGGTCGTCCGCGGTGTCGAAGAACGCGCCGTTCTCGTCGTCCCAGAAGCGATCGAGCATGCTCCGGGCGAGCTCGCCTGCCCACGCGATCCA
Organism: Thermomicrobiaceae bacterium; assembly: GCA_035532355.1. Classification (GTDB taxonomy): domain Bacteria; phylum Chloroflexota; class Chloroflexia; order Thermomicrobiales; family Thermomicrobiaceae; genus DASSZN01. The sequence goes on from DATKRJ010000094.1 coordinate 2,281, forward strand.
GCCCGCGTCGAACGTAGCCTCATAGAGCGAGACGAGAGCGCCGGCCAGCGCGGCGTGGTCCTCCAGGTAGGCCGGCAGCCGCGCGTCGCCGTCCTGGTAGACGCGGAGGAGTCGTCCATTGCTCACCAGATGCTCGCGGAGGAACCGGGCGTTCCGGACCGCGGCGTCGAGCAGGTCTTGTCGCTCGAAGACGACCGCGGCCTCCGCCAGCGCGCGCAGCATAAGCCCATTCCAGGCCGTGAGCACCTTGTCGTCCCGTCCCGGCCAGACCCGCCCGGCGCGCGCCGCGTAGAGCCGGGGACGTGCCGCCGCGACGACGCGGGCCAGCTCGTCGACGTCGATACCCAGCGCGGCCGCGACGGCGTCCGGCGCGTCGGGAACGTGCAGGATGCTGCGCCCCTCGAAGTTACCGCTCGACCGCACGCCATAGAAGCGGGCAACGATCGCGGCGTCCCGCTCGCCGAGGATGTCCGCCAGCTCCTCGAGCGTCCAGACGTAGAACTTGCCCTCGACCCCCTCGCTGTCGGCGTCCTGCGTGGCGTAGAACCCGCCCTCCGGCGCGGTCATCTCGCGCAGCACGTAGTCGAACGTATCCTCCGCCACCTGCCGGAGGAGGGGGTGGCCGGTCACCTGGTAGGCGAGCGTATAGATCCGGGCAAGCAGGGCGTTGTCGTAGAGCATCTTCTCGAAGTGCGGCACCAGCCAGATCGCGTCGACGGCGTAGCGGTGGAAGCCGCCGCCGATCTGGTCGAAGATCCCACCGCGCGCCATGCGCTCCAGCGTGAGCTCGAGCATCGACCTGGCCTCGGGTGAACCGGTGCGATGGAGCGTGCGCAGCAGGAACTCGAGCGCCATCGAGGGCGGGAACTTTGGGGCTCCGCCGAAACCACCGTTCCGACGGTCGAACTGCGCCGCGAGCGCGCGGTACGCCTCGTCCAGCAGCGCCGGGGAGAGGGCGGACTCCGGCAGGGCCCAGCGAAACTGGGTGTCGAGGTTCTCACGGATCTCGTCCGCGGTCTGATCCACCGCGCCTCGCCGCTCGCGATAGGCATCGACCACGGCGGCGAGGACGCGCGGGAGCCCCGGCATACCGGGCCGATCCTCCGGCGGGAAGTAGGTGCCACCGTAGAACGGCCGTCCGTCCGGGGTGAGGAAGACGGTCATGGGCCAACCACCGCCACCGGTCAGCATCTGCACGGCCGCCATGTACACGGTGTCGAGATCCGGCCGCTCCTCGCGGTCTACCTTGATGTTGACGAAGTCCCGGTTCATGAGGGTGGCGATGGCGGGGTTCTCGAACGACTCGTGGGCCATCACGTGGCACCAGTGGCAGGCGGAGTAGCCGATGCTCAGCAGGATCGGACGGTCCTCGTGGCGCGCCCGAGACAGCGCCTCCTGGCCCCAGGGATACCAGTCGACCGGATTGTCCGCGTGCTGGCGCAGGTAGGGGCTGGTCTCGTGGCGGAGACGGTTGGGCATCGCAGGCTCCAATGCAGGGTGGGTCACGGCTCGCCGGAGGATCCAACGTCGACGATAGCAGAGAAGAGGAGCGACACCGACGCGCCGCCCCTGCTGGGTGCCGTGGTGGGCGCCGACCTCAGGCGTGGGCTGCCAGGTCGGCACTGCACCCTGACGCCTCTTCGACAGGGAGGGCCCGCGCCAGGTCGGCCGAACGCCGCGCATCGATGACCTCGCGGATGATGTGCTGGACCTCGACGTCGCCCAGCACGTGCTGGGTGTAGTGGATCGCGCCGTCGAGCGTGAAGCCTTCGGCCTGGACGATCCAGACGGCGGGTGGGATCTCCTGGAGGAGGGTGAAGCAAA
>DATKRJ010000095.1:0-16274 GCA_035532355.1 Thermomicrobiaceae bacterium
GCCGGCCCTCGATGAAGAGGGCGGGCATGCCGCCAATGTGGTCCAGGTGGCGGTGGGTCAGGACGACCTGCCGCAGGTCGGCGATCGGGATGCCGGCCGTCGCGAGCTGGCGGGGGAGCTCGAAGCCGCCGCAGGTGTCGACCAGGAGTGGCGCGCAGCCGGGCGCGCGCACCACCAGCCCGGTCGTCGCCCGCATCTCGTTCGGCGAGCCGGTCCCGAGCACGGTCACGTCCATGAGGTCTCCTCACCGTTCGACCGTCACTCCACCAAGCAGATGATAGCGTGTGGGTGCCGATTGCGTGGTCGCCCCGGGGTCAGCTGGGTCGTGGTGCGTCCGGCGTAAAGACCCGGCCCAGCACCGGGCTCGTGAAGTCGCGCGCCAGGCACTCCATCAGGATCTCGTCCCAGAACCGGTCCCCCATCCAGGCGCTCTCGCGCCGCCGCCCGGCCTCGCACAGGCCCGCCTTCTCGTAGGCGCGAATGGCGGCCAGGTTGAAGGCGTAGACCCACAGGCAGGCGCTGTGGAGGCCGAGCGCGGTGAAGGCGTAGTCGAGCACCAGCTGGGTCGCCTCGGTGCCGTACCCCTTGCCGCGCGCATCCGGGGCGCCGACGAAGAGGTTCAGTTCGGCGCACCGGTTACGCGGGTCGATGCCCTGCAAGCCGGCGTGACCGATCAGGCGCGCCGTCGCCCGCTCGTAGAGGGTGAAGATCACGCGTTTTCCGGCAATCGTCAGATCGTGGATCCGCTGGAAGTGCTCCGCCGTCATCGGGTACGGCGGGTCGTAGCCCCGGATCGTGCGGAAGTCGTTGGCCCAGTGCAGCCGCTCGCCGTCCGGATCGAGGACGAGCGGGCCCAGCGCCACCAGGTCGCCAACGATGTTGTAGATCGGAGCCGCTCCGGCGCGCTCCTCCGTGCTCATCCGGCCCCGCCCTCCCGTGACGGCCGCGGCGCGTCCGGCACGAAGACCCGCCCCAGCACCGGGCTCTCGGAGCGTGCAGACTCCCGCGCCAGGCAGTCCATGAAGACCATGTCCCAGAACCGCCCGCCCATCCAGAAGCACTCGTGCCGGCGAGCCACCTCCCGGAAGCCGGCCTTCTCGTAGGCGCGGATGCCGGCCAGGTTGAAGGCGTAGACCCGCAGGAAGATGCTGTGCAGGCCGAGCGCGGTGAAGGCGTAGTCGAGCACCAGTTGGGTCGCCTCGGTGCCGTAGCCCCGACCGCGTGCGTCCGCCTCGCCGATGAGGAGATCGAACTCCGCGGTGCGGTCGCGCAGCTCGACACGCAGCAGGCTGGCGTGGCCGATGGGGCGCCGGGTGGCGCGTTCGTACAGGGTGAACCGGATGTGTCGCGTCTCGCCGACAACGGGATCGTACGTCGCCCGGAACGTCTCCTCGGTCACCGGCCGCGGGAGATCGTAGGCGCGGTTGGTCGTGAGATCGTTGGCCCAACGCAGCCGGAGCGGAATCTGCTCACGCCTGAGCGGACCGAGCATCACCCGCTCGCCGACGATGTTCATGATCGGGGCCGACTCCTGACTGTCGGGCGATTCCATGCGGGCCGCTCCTTCGTTGGGATCGTGGCGCGCACTGGCGCCGCGGGCGATCGGGCCGATGGTAGCTCGTGGGACGCGTTCGCGGAAGGTTATCCACCGGTACGGCCCGGTGCGGGGAGGAGGCTGCGTGGACCGCTTCTCGACGCCATCCTGGCAGGTGCTGCTGATCGGCGGGAACTCGGGCGCCGGGAAGTCGACCGCGGCCCGCGCGATCGGTCTGGGCTTCGGCATCCCCTGGCTGCCGGCCGACGACCTCCGCCTCACCCTGGAATGGAACTTCACCGCGGCGCACCGTCCCGCCCTGCACCACTTCGACGATCTGTCGCGGGTCTACCGGAACCCGCCCGAGCAGGTGGCGGCGTGGCGCATCGCCGTGGCCGAGGAGACCTCGCGCGGCATCGAGATCGTCGTCGCCAACCACACGTCGCACGGCGACCCGGCCGTCATCGAGGGCGACGACCTGGTGCCGGCCCTGGCCGCGCGGCGGGCGTTCGCCGGGCTGGACGTGGAGCCGGGCGTGGTGCGCGCCGTGTTCCTCATCGAGGATGACCCCGAGGTCATCGAGGCCAACATGCGGACGCGCGGCCGGAGCTTTATCGACCGGTCCCCGGCCGAGCAGCGGACACAGGCGCGGGCCAGCCGGCTCTACGGCCGCTGGCTGGCCGAGGAGGCGTCCCGGTGCGACCTGCCGGCGCTGCCGCCTCGCCCCTTCGACACGCTGGTGGCCCGCATCCTGGCGGCCGTCGAGTAGGTGAACCCCGGCGTACCGGACCGTGCGACAATGCCGCGGTTGACAGGACGCGGCAAAACCCGGGCGGGAGGAACGCGATGGCGGAGATCAGACGCCTGTCGGAGATGCACTGGCCGGAGGTGCGGGCCGCGCTCGACGCCGGTACCCGCACGGTCGTCGTCGGGGCGGGCTCGATGGAGCAGCACGGGCCGCACCTGCCCTTCCAGACCGACACCCTGCTCGGGACGGCCCTGGCCGAGGCGGTCGCCGCGCGGCTGGGCAACGTCATCGTCGGGCCGACCATCCCGTTTGGCGTCTCGACGCACCACATGGCCTTCCCCGGCACGATCACGCTCGACACACCGACCTTCAAGGCGGTCGTGCGCCAGTACGTGGAGAGCATGGCCCACCACGGCTTCCAGACGGTCCTGGTCGTCCCCAGCCACGGCGGCAACTTTGGTCCGCTCAAGGAGCTGCTCGACGAGACCGGCGGCCGGATCGACGGAGCCCGCTATCTGCCGTACACGGACCTGATGGCCTTTATCCACCCGATGGTCGTGGTCGGGGAGCAGGATGGGATCAGCGCGGAGGTGGGCGGCGCCCACGCCGGAGAGGCCGAGACGTCGCTGGTGCTGTCGCAACGGCCGGAGCTGGTCCTGATGGACCAGGCCGCCGAGGGCTACGTCGGCACGTTCGACGAGGCCGCCTCGCGCACGGTGTTCGAGCGCGGCATGACCGCGCTGACCCAGAACGGCATCCTGGGCGACGCCCGGCCGGCGCAGGCCGAGCGGGGCGTCCGCTACCTGGACGCGATGGCGGACATGCTGGCCGATTACTTCCGGGAGCGCCTGCCCTCCTGACGCGGCGGACGTGGCACGGCGGATGGGGCGCAGGTGCTGCCGGCACCGGAGCATCCGTGCGGCGCTGAACCGGCGCGTTATAGGACGCAACCCGCTCACGCGTGCTGAACGAGGAATATGACTGCCAGAGGCGAGTTTCAACCCTGCCCGGCGTGAGGCTAAGCCGTCGCGGGTGTCACGAGCTCGGGCGTGCGGAACTTCTGGATGTACTCGTCGAAGCTCCAGGTTGTGAGGAAGCGCGCCGCCGCCGACCGTCCCTCCTCGTAGAGCGCCAGCACGCGGTCGCGCGGGAGGTCGAACTCGGTGCTGCGGACGCCGAGGCTGGAGATGGCGATCGTGCGGGCGTAGTCGGCGTGGTCCAGGGAGAACCGGTCGTGGGCGTCGAGCGCGAAGTGGACCAGGCTGCGGAGGAAGTCGACGTCACGGTGCAGCCCGTCCAGGTGCCACCGGTCGGCCGGCGCGCTCGCCACGACCGCGGCACGCGGGTCCGGTTCGACGAAGCGCAGCCCGAAGGTCGGCCAGCGCGGCACGCTGTCGCTGTCGAAGAGCCAGACCGGGAAGTTCGAGAAGAGCCCGCCGTCGACGATCAGGTGCTCGTCGCCGGTCTCGGGGTGCCGCACTCGGACCGGCTCGAAGAAGAGGGGGATGCTCATGCTCATGCGCACGGCCAGGGCGACGTTCAGGTCGTCCGGGTCGATTCCGAGCAGGGTAGCGTCCTGGGGCAGCACCAGCGCGCAGCTCTGGCTGACGTTGGAGGCGATGACCTGCAGCGCGTAGAGCGGGGCGGACCGTGGTTGGTCCGGGTCGACGTAGCGCAGGTCGCGAAACGTCTGGACGCCCTTGGCCGCCAGCAGGTCCTCAAGCCACTCCAGCAGGACCTCGCCTTTGTACATGCCGAGGTCTGTCAGCAGGCTGAACGTCGGTAGAAGCGGCAGGCGGTGCGACCACTCCCCGTCCTCGAAGCGGCGGAAATCGAACTCGCTCAGGATGGCGTACAGCTCGGCGGCACTGTACCCGGCGGCGACCAGCGCGCCGACGATGGCGCCGGCGGAGTTCCCGGCGACGCGCTGTGGCAGGTACCCCTGCTCCTCGAGGACGGCGAAGCTCCCGACCAGGCCGATGCCCCGCATGCCACCGCCCTGGAAGACGAGATCGACGAATCTCGACCGGTCTGTCCCGCCGGATTGCTCTGCCGTCGCGCTCATCGCATCACGCCCCTCACCTGTGCCCGTCGCCAGCATCGATGCGCGCCGCGGGCAAACGGCTGCCCATCGTCGAGAGGAGTCCGTCCGGTCTTTCTCCGAGGTTGCGCGCAGTGTACCACGACAGGTGCCCGCGAACGCGACGCGGGCGCGGCGCTCCCAGACGAAGAGGCGGGTTTCAAGCCCGGCCGGGACGGAGTGGGTAGCAGGGTGTGAGGCGGGCGACGGACGACGGGGCGCGGTTGACACCCTCCCCGCGCGAGGGCTAGAGTCTGGCTTGGGTGCCCGGGTCGAGATGGCCGGCCGATCGCGGGTCGCGTGGGCATGGGGGAGCGTCGCGGTGGGAATGGTGCAGGATTCGATCAGGGACCGGGCCGGGCTGGAGCGCAAGCTGGCGCTCGACACCTACAACGTCGACCCGACGCGGGCGCACATCCGCATCATCGACCACGACGTCTGCCTGCAGTGCGAGCGCCAGCAGTGCATCAACTGCTGCCCGGCGGCCTGCTACGCGCCGCAGCCGGACGGACGGGTCCTCTTCTCCTACGAGGGCTGCGTCGAGTGCGGCACCTGCCGCATCGTCTGCTGCGAGTTCCACAACGTCGAGTGGACCTACCCCCGCGGTGGCTACGGCGTCCAGTACCGCTTCGGCTGAGCGGCACGGCCGGTTTCCGTCTGCGGGATCAGGTGCCCAACGCGGTCCGCGACACTGTCGCGTCGCCGTCGACCGGAGCTACCGCGTCACCGACGTGGATCACCCCGCCCGAGAGGATGCCGGCGCGCAGACCGCCGCGATGCACCAGCGGCGCGTTGACCGCCTTCCCGGTCAACTCCTCCAAGTGGACGCAGGGCTCGCAGAGGCGGACCCCCTCGCAGAGGACGTCACCGACGGTGAAGCGCGCGCCCACGAGCGCGTTGAGGCGCAGGCCGCGCGTTGTGAGGTTGCGGCGCGTCTCGGCGGGCGCCAGGACGATCCCGGTCTCCCGCGCGAGTGCCTCCAGCACCTCAACCTCGATCAGGGTCAGCTCGCGGCCGCCGCCCGGCAGCGGGCGCTGCGAGTAGTAGCCGTTACCGGCCTGGTAGCGGTCGCCGGCCAGGCCCGATCCAGCGAGCGCCCGAGCTTCCGTCACCGGCTCCATCGGCCTGCCCGCTCCCGACGTGATGAAGATGCCTTCCACGCGACCCGCCACGCTCCCCTCCCCTTCGTCACCGACCGCTCGCGCCGGCCCCGTGTTCCCGAACTTCCGGCACGCCCGCATTGTGCCAGCTGCACGGGCCACGCAGCGGTCCGCGGGATCACCGCGACGGCGAATCAGGTTGGCTCACGGGGCGGGCTTCGTACCGGTCGGCCGCCGGGGATTGCGGCGCGTGGCTGCGCGGGCGATGCTTGGCCCGCCCCGGCAGCCGGGCGGCCGTCGCGGGGGCGCGGCGGCGGATCTTCGATGCCTCGCGGATGGGAGCCCGACGGTGTCGCCCCTGGCCCTGGCGCTGATCCTGGTCGCGGCGGTGATCCACGCCAGCTGGAATCTGCTGGTCAAGCGGGTCGACGGCGGCCCGGCCTTCGTCTGGCTCTTCGGCACCGTCTCGGCCGTGATCTACGCGCCGCTCGCCGTCGCCGCCTTCCTGCTGGCGCGGCCGCACCTGGGCGCGACGCAGTGGGCCTTCATGCTGGGCAGCGGCACGCTCCAGATCGTCTATTTCCTGCTGCTGCAGCGCGGCTACCGGGTCGGCGACCTGTCGGTGGTCTATCCGCTGGCCCGCGGGACCGGACCGCTGCTGGCGACCGTGGGGGCGATCGCGCTCCTCGGCGAGCGGCCGGGTCCGGTCGCCCTGTTCGGCGCCGCGCTCATCATCGGCGGGGTCTTCGCCCTCACCGGCGGCCCGCGGCTCTTCCGCGATCCGAGCGCTCACCGCGGCGCCATCTTCGGCGTGCTGGTCGGCGTGGTGATCGCCACCTACACGCTGTGGGACGCGCACGCCGTCAGCGCGCTGGCCATCCCGCCGCTGGTGCTCAACTGGGCTCAGGAGATCTGCCTGGCGCTCGCGCTGGCCCCGCTCGCGGCCGGGCAGCGCGATGCGGTGCGCCACCTCTGGGCCCGGCACCGCGGGTCGACGCTCGCCGTGGGCGCGCTCAGCCCGCTCGCCTACATCCTGGTCCTGACGGCGCTGCGCTTCACGCCGGTCAGCTACGTCGCGCCCGCCCGCGAGATCAGCATCCTGATCGGCACGTTCATGGGCGCCCGGCTGCTGTCGGAGGGCGAGCTCAAGCGACGGCTGCCGGCCGCCGGGGTCATGGTCGTCGGGATCCTCGTGCTGGCGTTCGGCTGATCGGGCGCGCTCCCGGACACGATGGCGGGGCCGCCCGTTGGGGCCTTCAGGGTGGGTGACGCCTGGACAACGGCCGGGGACGGGCTCAGTCTGGCTATTCGGGCGCGACCACCGTGTCGACGGTCAAGCTCCGCCGTACGAGCGCGATCAGGGCGTCGAGCTCGAAGGGCTTCGGCATGATGCCCTCGATTGGCAGCGTCCGCGCCTGGGTGAGCAGGGTGAACCCGGCCGACAGGGCGATGATGGGGATTCCGGCGGTGCCCGGGTCCGCCCGCAGCATCCGGATCGCCGTCACGCCGTCCATCACCGGCATGCGGAGATCCATGATGATCAGCGCGGGCTGCAACTCACGCGCGGCCGTGACGGTGTCGCGACCGTTGGCCACCGCGTGTGTCTCGTACCCCTCAGTGTCCAGAATCTCACAGATCAGCCCGCGAATGCTCGCGTCGTCGTCGACGACCAGAATCGGCTTCACGCTGCCCCTCATTGCCTGCCGGGAAATACCGCTCCAACCTGAACTGGTGGTGCAATCGCCGTGCCACCGACATGTCGCTGTCAAGGGTCCGGGTGGGACTGGTGGCCGGGCGCCGCGGAGGCCGCTCGCCTCGCCGGTCCGGCTTGCGCCGCTCGTCCATTCGCCGTACGCTCACCAGCCCTTCGTGTTCGCCGGGAACGCCAACGGGGAGCGGCACGCGGCGGCAAGCCGGAAGCGCGGACAGGACCCGCGCCGGGTACAGCGGGGCGATTCGCTGCTTCGACAGCGGTCACGCGTAGCAAAACCCGGAGAAGGCTCTGAAGGCATGAAAGGGAAGTGCCTCCGTGGAGATCCTGCTCGCCTGGGCCGCCTACCTGACCCTGGGCGTGGCCTGGCTGGTGTTCGGCTGGTCCTGGATCGCCTCGCGCCTGCCGCGCCCCGCTCGGTTGGCTATCCTGTGGTTCCTGGCCGGGGTATCGCTGGTGGCCCTCGCGGTGAGCGCCCAGGTTCCGCACGACTACCGGCCCACCGACCTGACCGAACTTGGCCGGGCGGGCGCCGCGCTGTTCATCGAGCTCATGGTGGCCGTGTCGGGAGGAACGGCGGCGCTGGTGGCCCTCGGCCGGAGGAGCGCGGACGCCGCAGGCCTGCGCGCAGTTGGGACGTATCTAGCGGGCGTCGGGCTGGTCCTGTACTGGATGCTGGATGGAGAGGCGAGCCTCCAGGCTCCGTGCCTGCTCCTCGTCGGCACGGCCATGGGCGCGGCCGCGGCTTATCGGCTGGCCCGGCTGCCCCGGTACCTGTCGGTGGCGGCGGGCCTGGCGAGCGGCCTTCTGGTCATGCTGGCCGCCGAGACGCTGCGCAACCTGCGGCTGAATAGCCATGGCAGCAGCCCTGGCGCCGCGCCCCGATACGTGCTGCTGCTGGCGGGTATCGAGGCGACGATACTCCTCCTTGGCGGCGCACTCCTGGCGCGTCGCCGTGGGCGCGCACTCGCCGGTCCCGTTCGCCGTGCCGGCCTGGGTCTCGCCGGCACGGGGCTCGTGCTGGTGCTTCGCGGGCCGGGCGAGTGGCTGCCCCACGCGAACGCCGGCTCGACCACACTCTATGGTCTGCCCCTCACGCTGCTGGTGGTCGCCGTGGGCCTGGGCATCGCGGGCTGGCCCGCCGGCGCCCGTCGCCCCTGGGACTGGCGTCCGGCAGGTTCTGGCCAACGGTACGCCCTGGTCATGGTGCCGCTGGTGGTGCTGCCACTGCTGCTCGCCGGGCTCGTGGTCCTCTGGCATCCGGCCCCGGATCGCTGCAGCGTGGAGCAGTACGCGCAGACCTCGCCGCTCACGCCCGCGGGGCCGGCCTGGGCCTCGTCACCCGACCCTGCCTCGCCTCGCGGCGCGCCCGATGTCGCCGCGTTCGACCGAGTCTGCCCGTATCGCACCGCCGGCCCGGCCCAGCTGGCCTACGCCATCTATCCCACGTGCAAGTGGGCACCGGTGGACGCCAACTATCCGCTCGTCCAGGCCAGCGGCATCCTGCGCGAAATTGACGTATCACCCGCGGACTCGCCGTGGCTCCACACGAGCCACGACGTCGAGTTTGACATGGCGGTCGATCCGGCCTCGACCTGGCTCGTGCTTGGCGGTGGTGGCCCCGGCGCCCTCCTGCACGTGGAAGCGGAGACCGGACCGTTTCCGGCCGCCTACCGGCCGGTGGCCGGTGAACGGGTGACGGTCGCGGGCCGCTGGATCTTCGACTGCGGGCACGACGGCTTCACCGAGATCCACCCGGCCGCGGTCGTCGCCAGCGAGCGGGACGAGTGGCGGACGGAGCTCCAGGGCAGTCCGCAGCAGGTGCGGGTCCTGCGAGTGTGGATGAATAACGCGCCGGGCTTCGTGGACGTGCCGGCGGCGCCGTTCGACACGCAGGTCGCGCTTTCCACCAGCGCCATGGACCCGGGAGCGACGCCCATCGTGCGGGTGGTTGCGGGCTCGCCGGCTGCCGTGCGCTGGAGGATCGAGGGGACCGGCTCCGGCACGCGCGTCGCGGTACACCTCGCGCCGCCTGCCCAGAGCGGATCGGCGTACTTCGAGCTGCTGCTCGGCTACCGGGACGGACCTCCTCCGCCCGGTTCGCTCGTGTCGTATACGGTCACCTTCGATCGACTCGCCGTCCGGGACGACCTGCGGGATCAGGCTCGTGACACGGCGCGCGCCATGATGGGCGGCATACCCGTCGACCTGATCGACCCGCAGCTCGGGCTTCCGGGCACCGGCCACTGGTACATGGACGCCATCGTTGACCACGCCTGGCGCAGTATCCTGGCTGATGCGCCGGTAGAGAGCGGCGGCAGCTACTCTCTTGCCGCCGTGCCGCCGGTGCAGGCCCTGGCGCCGGGCGACGAGGATCTTCTCCTGGCGATCACCGGATACGCCGAGAACGACCCCTCCGACGGCGTTCAGCTGGCCTCGGGCAGGGTCGACGGTGGGCCGCTGCTGGAATGGGAAGCCGGCCGGCCGGCCGATCTCTGCGGTGCCGGTGAGCAGACCTTCACGCCGCCTCATGGCGCGTGGACCCTCTCGTACCACGTCAGTTGCGCAGACCCGCCCCATGCGTGAGGAATGACGATGCCGCTCCCCCGCGCTCGCTTTCAGCTCTCGATACGGGACAGGCGCGCGCTCGAGGCGCTCGTGCCGATCGTGTGCGAACCGGATGCCGCCGAGCGTGGCATGAGCGAGCCCTCTTTCGAGGGAGGAGCGAGCCGCGAGACGGGGACGGAGCCCATCCTGCGGCACGCGGAGGCGACGCTTGCGTCCTTCTCCAGGGGCCAGCGCAGCGCCATCCTGCTGAGTCTCCGCGTCTTCGAGCTTCTGGCGGCCCTGCGCCCTCCCTTCGGGCGACCGTTCTCGCGCCTGCCCCTGACCATGGCCCGCCGTCACTACCACGCCTGGTGGTCGTCGCGGCACGCGCTGGCGCGCGGCACGGCCAGGGTGCTGAAGGGGCTGCTGGTGCTGGCCCACTACGAGCAGCCTGCCGCGTACCGCGCGCTCGGCTATGACCCCGAACCGTGGATCGCCGGGACCGCGCAGCGCAGGCTTCAGACGTGGTCGGCCGCGATCGCGCGCCACGAAGCCCTCGTGCTCGCGCCCGATCCGCTCGTGCCGGCGTCTCTACGGGGAACCCGCGAGCCTTCAGCGCGCCTCTCACCGCGCGTGCATACCCGCCGCGATTTCCCGGGCGGGGAGCTGGAGTGTGACGTGGTGGTCGTCGGGTCGGGCGCCGGGGGCGCCGTGATCGCGTCCGAGCTCGCGGAGGGCGGGCTGGACGTGATCGTGCTCGAAGAAGGCGGGTACCACCGAAGCGAGGAGTTCACGTCAGAGGCCACTGCCATGGTACGCAAGCTCTACCGCGATGGCGGCGGGCAGGCGACCATCGGCACGCCGTCCATTAGCTTCGCGGAGGGTCGCTGCGTGGGCGGCTCGACCACCATCAACGGGGGGATGTGCTGGCGCACCCCTGACCGGGTGCTGGAGCGATGGCGCAGCGAGGATGCCGTCGAGGCGATCCTGCCCGACCAGATGGAGCGCTACTTCACGCGAGTCGAGCGCTTCGTCTCGGCAGTTCCCCAGGACCCCGGCAGTATTGGACGCGACCAGGAGCTCCTGCGCGTAGGCGCTGAGCGTGAGGGCTGGCGCACCCTCCCCAACATCCGCAATCAGCTGCACTGTGGCGGCTGCAACAACTGTATCTTCGGTTGCCCCACCGGGGCCAAACGCTCCACGCTCGTCTCCTATATTCCCAGGGCACTGTCGTTCGGCGCGGAGGTGTTCGCCGACTGCCACGTCGAGCGCATCACCATGCACGGCAAGCACGCGACCGGGGTTAGCGGCCACCTCGTGGAGGAAGATGGGGGTCCGGGAGCGCGCTTCATGGTGCGGGCCAGGCGGGTTGTGCTGGCGGCGGGGGCGATCCAGACGCCCGCGCTCCTGTTGCGGTCGGCCGTCCACTCCCCCTCGAAGCGCATCGGGCACAATCTGACCCTCCACCCCAACGCTCCAGTCACCGCGATCTTCGACGAGGCGGTGGAGGGCTGGAAGGGCGTGCACCAGGCCTACCAGGTGCGCCAGTTCCAGGACGACGGGATCATCATGGCTGCGGTCAACCTTCCCCCGCCACTCCTGGCGATGGCTATCGACCGCTACGGACGCCAGCTGGCCGAGGTCATGGGGCACTACAATCAGATCGTGAGCGCGGGCGTGCTGGTGGAAGACACCGCCGCGGGGCGCGTGCGCCTGCTGCCCAACGGGCGGCCCGCCGCCCACTACAACCTTTCCGCCGCCGACGCCCTAACCCTGGTGCGCGGCACGGCCCTGCTGTCCGAGCTGCTCTTCGCCGCCGGCGCGCGGCGGGTGATCGTGCCCTTCCAGGGCGCGCCCGACCTCGTCGGGGCAGACGACGCGCGCAGGTTGCGCGACTCGACGGTGCCGGCGCAGGCCATGAACCTGAGCACGGTACACGTCATGGGCACGGCGTGCATGGGTGGCGATCCGACCCGCCACGTGTGCGACTCCTACGGGCGGGTCTACGATACGGATGACCTGTACGTGGCCGACGCCAGCCTCTTCCCCTCGCCCATCGGCATCAACCCGATGGAGACGATAATGGCGCTGGCCACGCGCAACGCCGAGCGCATCCTCGAGACGTGGAGCCCACGAACGTGAGCACCGGCATGAGCGACAAGGCGCGGGACATGCCGTCGACGGAGTTCCTGAGCGTGGCCAGCCGCACCCCGCGCCAGCTGGAGGAGTTCATGCGGCACGGGCAGATGCCGGATGCCGATGCCCTCACCGGCTGGGAGTACCGGGGCATGAATCTTGGAGTGGGGGCCAGGCTGCTCGGTCTCCGGAAGTTCATCAAGGGCTTCTGCCGAGGGGGCGCCGGGGAGGTGTTCGGCTACAACGTGCGCGCCCGGCAGAACGGGCCCGGCGAGGCGTGGTTCGTCAGGCTCACCGGCGGAGAGCGGCGGCGCTTCGGCTTCTACCGGGTCCTGCCCGTTGATCCGCAGAGTCGTGATAACGCGTACCTGAATGCGCTCCTGCTCGACTACGGCCAGGGAGGCAACGGTCGCCTGGCGATCACGGCGGCCCTGCGCGACTACGTGGTGCGCGTCAGTCCCGGCTCCGACGACCTGCTGCTCGGCAAGGCTTTCCTGGCCATCGGCGGTCTCCGCCTGCGGATCGGCTACTTCCTGCTCGAGCGCCAGTGCCAGACGACCTGCTGATCGTACCCCGCGATTGGCTGCCGTAGCCCAACGGCGAGTTCGGCGGGCGTTCGCGCTTTTCCGGACGCTCGCGCGCTCCACGCGGCCGCGCGAACGCGCCGCTCAGCTCGCGTGCGACGGCCTGCGGAGACATTCGGGCCGGGCCGGGTCATCGAACCGGCGCCCACTCGTATCGCACGTCGGGCTCGTTTTCCTCGTTGCGGCCCTCCGTGTATTCCACGGCGCGGAACCCCTGCGCTTCGTAGAAGGCTCTGGCGTTGGCGTTGCGCTGAAACGTCCAGAGCTCGAGCCGTCGCGGGCTCAGCGCTTTCGCTTTCTCGAGTAGCGCGAGTCCGACGCCTCGCCGCTGCCAGCCGGGCCGCACGTACAGGTGATCGAGGCTCTCGCCATCGATCAACATATAGCCGACGACCTGGCCCTCGCGGAGAGCCACCCACCAGGCGGCGGGTCGATCGCCGACGACACGAGCGAAGTACGCCCGCGTCTCGTCGTCGGTATGCGGCCGATGGAGGTACGGCATCGCCTCGCGCCGCGCGGCCAGGTGAATCTCCGCAATCTCCTGCGCGTCAGCCGATCGTTCGGCCTCCCGGAGCTCCACACCCGCAGTCATGCTCCCCCTCCCCTCTCGCACAAGTGCGCGGCGCCTCATTGTGCTATGCCAGTTGGTGGCGGTGTGACCTTCCCCGTCCGGACGTCCTTCACGTCCGCGCAACCGGGACGGCACGGGCAGGCGGACCACCGTGCTGTTCTGCTGAACAGATGGGAATCTCTCCGCTACTGAGTGAGCGTTGACACACCTCGAATCAGGAGAACTACGGTTCAGAGCATGATCGAGGAGCGCGGCGTTACAGCATTCTGCAGGACGCAAGCGCCTGCTCGCCTGAGACCGCCCCTGCGATCCGGGTGGCGGGGCAGATCCCGACTGACGGAGCGGCGATCTGCCATATGAGTCAGCTGGCCAAGAGGATCCGCCTATAGGTCCGAATGGTGGCGGCCAACTTGGCGGAGCAGGAGTTAGAGGAGGAGGCGGCGGTGGAGATTCAGGACGCATGGCTCCTGTCGGCGCGGATCGGCTCGCCGCACGGTTGGTCCGGAGGAGGACAGCCCCTCCGGGTTCGCCTGAGAGGAGTCTAGACATGGCGACGACGACGGAGAAGGCAGCGGCGTTCGCGGCGATCCAGAACGCCCACGATCAGCTGCGCGCCAAGACGGGGCAGCGGGTCGAGTTCTCGACATGGGGGTCGCAGCGGCGACAGATCGAGGAGATAGTCGCATCTGAGCTGAGGTGGACTCCCGAACAAGTTCGCCCGCTGGTGCAGGAGTACTGCATGGAGATCGGCTGCGTGTACTTCCACTGGCACGGGATGCACTGTCGAGACGACCGCGAGCACTACGTCCTGCCCGAAGACGCGACGTCACGTGAGGCGTTGCGCTGCGCAGTTGACCACGAAGAGCGGGGCCACACGGAGCGGGCGAAGCGGATGCGGGAGCGCGTCGACCGCGCACTGCTAGACGGTGGCCTGGGTGCTGACGACCCGATGGGGTCGTACGGGCGGCCGTAGCGGCCGCACGTCGGCGTTCGCCACGCGGCGAAAGCGCCCCGTCGGCTTCAGTTGGCAGGGTGTGTCCATGTCGGAGCACGGGTAGCCTCACGCGCGTCGCGGCGTGCGTTGCTGCGGCGCGTCACCGTCCGGGACGTTCCGCCACGCTACCGTCGCACGGTGTTTGACCCGCGCCGAATCCAACTGATGAAGTCGTCGAAGTTGTCCGCCGGATGGTGGAAAACGTAATGCTTAGCTTGCTGTACCTGGAAGGAGTTGAAGAGGTCGACCTGAGCTGCTGTGCATGATCCGTTGTCACCCATACCCGTCATCGGTGCCAGTACGGCGAGCCGATCCCGCCGCAATGGGAGTACCACCAGCGTTGTGGGGCCATTGAACCCTACGCCTTGGCGCGGGCCGAGGCGACCAGTGGCGGTGTCCCAGGCGATGGCAGGGGTGTCGCCGATGAGGAGCGGCTTGTTCGGAGGGGGGACGAGGATGGTCAACTCGCGTGCGAGTGCAACGTGCGTCAATCGCCCGAACAAGTCGGGGACCCGGTACCGGAAATACGTGCCGTCCTCGACGATGCCAGCGATGGCGGCGACACGCTCGGCCAAGCCGGGCGGGGTTGGGACGTCTCGGATGGCGGCCCGAAGCGCCGCCAGTCGCTCGCGCGCCATCGCGTGGATGAGGTCTCGGACCATGTGGCTGCGGGCGTAGTGCAACGCGACCGCCTTCTTGATTGTCTTGACATGATCCGGGTCTTCGAGCCTTGGCGAGTGCTTTAGGGCCGTGAGCACGGACTCTAGCGCGTTCTCCACGTCCCACCAGCAAGCCTCGGCAGCCGCGCTGTCCTTGGTGACGAAGTCGCGGACTTTGCCCGCCCCCGATGGAGTGCGCGGATCGCCGGTGCGTTCGCCCTTGGCGAGGTCGAAGGGCTGGAGTTTGCCGCGCTTCTGCGGTGGTACTGGTTCGCGGCAAAACTGCTTCAGCAACACCTTCGATACGACGTGCTGCTCGCGCACGGTCTGATTAGCCCGGTTATCGGTCCGCCGCGCGTACGTCACGAGTGCCCGCAGTTCATCGATGCTGAGGTGCATGTGGCCCAGCAGCACGACGATCTGTTGGAGGCTCGCCTCGAAGGCGCCGATCCCAACTTCGCGGATCGCCGTAGCGAGGCGATCCCGACGCTCGACGCCGTACTGGTCGATCAGTGCGGCCAGCTTTTGCAGAACGAGGGGCGAGAGCGGTTGCGGAGTGGCCAAGCGGTGCCTCCAGTGGTGGATCCGTCCGACGGGGCGGGGATATTCGGCGATGGAGACGAAGTTTCGGTTGGTCCACACGGCCCGCGGTCGTCGAACGCGGCACGCGCTGTTTGGCGGTGCGAGGCGTACGTACAAGTATGCCACGCTCCGGGCCGGTCGTTGATGGCCTGCGTCGTGGCGTACGTACGCCCCGTGCCGTAGACTTCGGGAGGTGATCTCTCCGGGCACGACGGGGCCATCCTGGCCGGCTACTTCGGGTGGCCGGGGAGGGCGTGGATGAGGCGGTATCATTTGTCTGGGGCTTCACGGGTCCGACTGCCGGCAACGCGCGACGCGGTCGAGCCGTTCGCGTCCCGGGTCATCCTGGAGAGGGCATTCATGTACTGGAACCGCAAGCACATTCTCATCTGCACCGCCCAGCACTGCATGCAGAAGGGCGCCCACACCGTCGCCGGGCGACTGCGGATCGAGCTCAAGCGCAAGGGGGTCGACGTCGACGTGCTGGCCAACACCTGCGACTCGATCGACCTGTGCGACATCGGGCCGAACATCCTGGTCTACCCCGACCGCATCATCTACCACGGCGTCCAGGTCAAGGACATCCCCGACATCGTGGCCTCGCTGCGTGAGGGCGGGGAGCCGGTCGAGCGCCTGATCCTCCACCCCTACACCGGCGCCGAGCAGTGCCGCCGCGAGCTCTACGCCGCCGCGACCCGTGAGGACGCGATTCCGGCCGAGGCGTTCCTGGCGCTGGCCCGCGAGCGCGGCTTCGACGAGGCCTGGGTCACCGAGCAGGCGCGCCGCGGCTTCATCGCGCGCAAGGAGGTGGACGGCGAGCCGGTCGTGACGGTGACCAGCAAGGCGCGCAACCGCTACGGGGTCGGGGTGAGCCAGCCGGCCTGACGGGGTGGGCTCGGCGACGTGGAAGGGGCAGTGATGGTCGAGCAACCGGACGCCACGGAGCGGCTCGATCCTGAACCAATCGAGAGCCCGCCGCGCCAGCGTCCCTTCGTCCACCCCGCCGAGGCCGAGTTTGCCGCCTTCCT
>DATKRJ010000096.1:0-6574 GCA_035532355.1 Thermomicrobiaceae bacterium
CGCCGAGGGCAACGCCGCCTCGCTGACGCACACGCTGATCGGGGGCTTGAGCGGGCTGGGCGTGGCCGGCAGCACCGGCGTGGTGATGAACTGCGCCGCCCAGTGGTTCGACCCGGCGCCGGGCCGGCCCAACAGCGTGGCGCCCGGCAAGCGGCCGGTCAGCAACATGACGCCGCTGATCGTTGAGCGTGACGGTCGGGTCGTGCTGGTCGTCGGGGCACCGGGCGCGCGGCGCATCACCAACGCCGTCAGCCAGGTGGTCCTGAACACCCTGGTGTACGGGATGCCGGTGCAGCCGGCCGTCTCCGCGCCGAGGATCGACCTGTCACAGGGCCACGTGGTCGTGGACGACCGGATCGGGCCGGCGGTGATCGAGGGGCTGCGCGACCGCGGCCACCGGGTCGAGACGGTGCACGAGTTCATCGGCGCCGGCGGCGCCGCGACCGGCTACCGCGGCTACTTCGCCCGGCCGGCCGCGGTGCTGGTGGACGAAGCGGGCATCCGGCACGGCGCGGACTACCCCTACCTGGAGGGCATGGCCGTCGGCGTGCCGCGGGCGGGCGGGCGGGGATAACGGGGAGGGACAAGGCCCAAACCACCGTCCCTGCACGGTTTGTCAACGCATTGATCTGGGCCGTCCGGCAGGTAGGGCGCGATTCGTCGCGCCCTACCCGGGAGGGTGCCCGCCTGACCGGCATCAGTCGGGTTCTTCTCGGCCCGAGCGCGCTTTGCGGAGCCATTGGCGGCGGCATTGCCCGGCCCGCGCGGGGTGAACCCCCGCGCTACCCGCCGAAGCCGGCTGGGCTCCGGACAACCGTTCCGAGAGAAACGCTGTAGCGCGGAGGTCAGCCCCGCACACCGCTCCTACTCATACCTGAGCGCCTCGGCGATGGTGACGCGGGCCGCGCGCCGCGCCGGGGCGTAGGCCATCAGGAGGCCCGCCGCCAGGGCGATCGCGAAGAAGACGAACAGCTGACCCCAGGGCACGACGAAGGTCGCGGCGCCGGACCCACCGATGAAGAAGTTGCTGGTGATCAGCTTCCGCGACAGCACCAGGCCCAGCGCGGCGCCGGACAGAATCCCCAGCAGGGTGATGATGCCCGACTCGATCACGAAGCTGGCCACGACCATGGAGCGGGTGTAGCCGATCGCCCGCAGCATGCCAATCTGCTGCCGCCGCTCGACGACCGAGCGGAAGGAGATGACGCCGAGCGCCGCGATCCCGACCACCAGCCCGAGGAGCATGAACCCCTCGATGATCGTCAGGAAGCCCCGGCTGTAGCGGGTCGACGTGTCGACCATCGCCTGGTACGAGTCGGCCTGGATGCCGTAGCTGACCAGCGCGGACTCGATCGTCTTCGCCATCTGGTCGGCCTTGACGCCCGGCTCCAGCTTGACCTCGAACTCGGTGAGCAGCGGCCGGTCGAACAGCGCGCCGAAGGTCTGGTCCGAGACCATGACGCCGGAGAACGCCGCCACGCGGGAGTCGAGCACCCCGATGACCTGAATCGTGCGGGCCTTCCCCGACAGCGGATCGGTCACCTGAAGCGCGACCGGCTGCATCGTCCGGGTGTCCGGGCTGACGCCCTGGAGCTGGAAGGTGGGGCCGCCGACCCGGATCGTGCCCGTGCTCGGGATGGCCGTGCTGTCGATCACGGCCACGTCCGGGTTACCCAGCACCGCCGCCCAGACCGCGGCGTCGCTGTCGTAGCCCGTCGCGCGCGTCTGGAGCGGGAGCCGGCTGTTGTCGATGAACGCCCGGTCGATGCCCACGACCTGGTACTGGCCGGTGGTGGCGCCGCCGGCCTGGAGAACCTGGGTGGCCTGCCACGGCACGACCTGGAGACGGCTGGTCGCGGCGATCTGGCCGGTGTCGACGCCGTGGGCCACCAGGGTCGCGCTGAAGTCGGTGATCGGGTTGGCCTGGCCCTGGACAGCCATCACATCCCAGCCAGCGGAGACGTCGCCGGTGCCGACCACGCGCCGCATCACGTTGTCGTTGATCGCGGCCATGACCACGAGGGAGAAGACGATCAGGCTGAACATGGAGATCGTCATCCCCGTCCGGCCCTTGCGCTCGAGGGGATAGGCGACGGCGATCTTGACCGCCGGCAGCCAGCGGGCCGAGGCGCGACCGAGGACGCCGACCAGGAAGGTGAGCAGGGTGGCGTTCCAGACGATGATAACGGTGGCCGCCGCGACCAGCAGGATGCCCGAGAGGAAGAACATCTCGATGCCGGCGGTTAGGTGCGGGAAGAGCGTCCCCGACCAGGTGCTCGGCATGAGGAAGTAGAACAGGACGAGGAACGCGGCGACGGTGAAGACCAGGCGCGCCGGCACGCCGAAACGCCGCAGCAGGACCGCGAGGCTCAGCGGCACCGCGCACATGCCGGTGGCGAACGGGAACTCCTGGCCGGTGGTCGCGCCGACCCAGACGAGCAGCGCGCCGAGCGCGACGCCCAGCGCCCCGAAGATCAGCCAGCGACGGCTCTCGCGGACGGGGACCGGGTCCGGCGTGTCGCGGATGGCCGTCACGATGTTCAGGCGGCTGACCCGCCAGGCCGAGATCACGATGCTGACGAAGGTCACGACCACGCCGAGAGTGTAGGCGATCACCAGACTCTGCCAGGTGACGGTGGGCCGGATCGGGAAGGCCTGGCCGAAGATGCGGGCCATGAAGCCGGCCATGGCGAAGGCAACCAGCACGCCGAGCGCGGCCCCCACGAGTGCCGAGACGAGGTCGTAGGCCAGCCCCTCGGCGAGGAACATCTCGGTGAGGTGGCGGCGCTTCATGCCGACCGCTCGGGCGATGCCCATCTCCGGCTTCCGTTCGGCGGCGAGCAGCACGAAGATCAGGAAGATCAGGAGGATCCCGACCGCGATCGAGAAGAGGCCGAAGAGGAGGAAGATCGTCAGGAACGCGTTGCCGGTCTCCTCGGCGGTCCGGAGCTCATTCGCCTGGGCGTCGACGGCCTGGTAGGGGGTGCCGGCAAGCGCCGCCTCGAGCGCCTGCATGACGGCAGGCGACTGCTGCACGCCGCCGCGGTTGGTCACGTCCACCCGGGTGATCTGGCCGGGGGCGCCCAGGAGGGTCTGCGCGGTACCGAGCGGCAGGGCAAATCCGCCGGCCGAGCTCGCGCCCGTGTAGCCGGTCAGGAGGGAGTCGGCGCCGATCGCGGCGACGGTGAGCGGGTGCGGCTGGTTCTGGACGTAGACCAGGAGGGTGTCGCCGACGCTGGCGTTCAGCTTCTCGGCGGCGGTCTTGCCGAGCACGACGCCGTCGGCCGGCAGCGCCCCGAGGTTGACGGCCTTGCCACCGGTGTCGGCGAGCGGCCCGAAGGGGCCCAGCCGGGCGGGATCGAGGCCAGTCGCCGTCAGGGCCGGCTCGAAGAGGCGCGTCCGCTGGTCGACCACCGGGAGCGATTCGGCGAGCACCGGCAGGAGACCCTCGACATCGGGGTTGCCGCGGAAGCGGGACTCGAGGTCGGCAACCAGCGTCTCGGGCAGGCGGGCGCCGCCCTGGTAGGCCGTGCCGCTGGACCCGGCCACGACCTGCTCGTCGGTCTGGCCGTACACGTCGAGCACCTGGCCGCGGATGCTGCTGTCGAGCGTGTCGCCGGTGGCGAAGGAGGCCGCGATGATGAGCGTGCTCAGCATCAGGCCGACGACGATGAGGATCGTCTGCGCCGGACGGCGCGGGACGTTGCGGACGCCCAGCCTGAAGACGGCTCGGTTGCGCAGAAAGAGCAGTGCCGACAGCGCCAGGCAGAGCGCGAAGACGACCAGGAGAACGACCATGATCGAGCCGGTGGGGATGCCGAAGATCACCTTCATGGGAGGCTGCTCCGTCCGCTCGCGCCGCTAGGCGCCGACGACCCGGCCGTCCTTCATCTGGACGATCCGGTCGCACAGCGCGCCGATGCGCGGGTCGTGCGTGACGAGGACGAACGTCTGCCGGTTGCGCACGTTGAGGGCGCGCATGAGCTGGAGGATCTCGTCGGCCGTCTCGCTGTCGAGGTCGCCGGTCGGCTCGTCGCCCCAGACGATGGCAGGGCCGTTGACGAGCGCCCGGGCGATGGTGGCGCGCTGCCGCTGGCCGCCCGAGAGCTCGGCGGGCCGGTGGTCGGCCCACTCGCGGATGCCGACCTGGCCCAGCGCCTCGAGGGCGCGCTCGCGGGCCCCGCGCGGCTTGATGCCGGTGACCAGGAGGGGTAGCTCGACGTTCTCGACGGCGCTGAGCACCGGGAGCAGGTTGTAGAACTGGAAGATGAAGCCCATCTTCGCGGCGCGGAACTCCGTGCGGGCGTTGTCCGGCAGCCGGGAGAGGTCGGTGCCCTCGATCAGGATCGAGCCCCCGTCGATGGTGTCCAGGCCGGAGAGGCAGTTGAGCAAGGTCGTCTTGCCGCAGCCGGACGGCCCCATGATCGCGACCATCTCGCCGCGCCGGACCGTCAGGGCGACCCCGCGCAGGGCGACGACCCGGACCTTCCCGGTGTCGTAGGTCTTCTCGACCCCACTGGCCTCGATGATGACCTCGTTCGTCGGTGGTAGCGGAGGCGCCGCCCGCTCGAGCAGCGCCGCGCCGGAGGCCGCGCTCGCGTCCATTCCTCGCCCCGTTCCTGTCCCCTGCTGCCGGGAGCCAGTGATGCCGTGCCAGGCACGGCGGGTGGCGCGCTCCCGAGCACCACCCGCGAAGCCCAAACGGGGCCTGGGTAGAGCGTACCGACGCGTGCGTCGTATAAACGTGACAGCGACTCTCCGGGGGCGACAGCTGCGTGTCAGTCCAGGGGCAAGGTCAGGTGGTAGGCCGGCGGCTCGGCCCCCAGCAGGTGCCGCACGAAGTAGTCCCAGCGCTTCCGCACGAAGTAGGGGTTGCCGTAGGCGGCGCAGGACCCGTCGGGCATGGCTGTGCCGGCGAGGAGCTCGCCGTTGAGCGCCACCCACCAGATACAGCCGCAGGCCGGACCGTGTCCGCCCGGGCCGCGCCCCGTCGAGATGTGCGCCAGGGTGCTCTCCGTCACCCAACTCGGCAGGATGACCTCGTGCTCCCCGAGCCGGCCGGCGCGGCTATGCGTCCGGCGGTGTGCCCAGCAGGATCTGCCAGGGATCGATCCGGGCGATGGCCAGCTGCTTCGCCGGCGTCCAAGGGTCGCCCTCGAGGCGGGCGCGAATGGCCTCCTCGCTCTCGGCGTTGAAGATCAGCAGAAAGATGCGGTCACCGGTGCCGACCGGGCCGCCGAGCACGATGGATCCGTCAGCGGCGAGCGCATCCATGAACGCCGCATGGTCCGGCCATCCGTCCTGCTCGCGCATCCCGCGCGTGGCGTCCCAGGCGGGTCCGCGCTCGCGGACCACCGCGAAGTAGGGCATCTCACGCACCTTCCGCTACGCTGCCGCCCGCTCAGTCGGCGGGTGGGGTGAGGTGGTAGGCCGGCGGCTCGGCCCCCAGCAGGTGCCGCACGAAGTAGTCCCAGCGCTTGCGCACGAAGTAGGGGTGCCCCTGCGACAGGTAGCGCTCCTGGGCCGCCAGGCCGCGCCGGGTGTCGAACAGGCCATGGTTGGTGTGCGGGATGATCAAGAGGTCGAAGTCCTTGTCCGCCGCGATCAGCGCGTCCACCAGCCGCAGCGTCAGCGACGGGTGCACGTTGTCGTCCAACTCCCCGTGTACCAGCAGCAGCTTCCCCTGCAGCTGCCCTGCCCGGGCGATGTTGTCCTGCAGGGCGTAGACCTCGGCCTCGTAGGGCCCGATCCAGCGCTCGCCCCAGCTCGCGTTGTAGCCGCGCTGGTCGTGGTTGCCGGCCGAGGAGACGGCTACCCGGTAGAAGTCGGGAAAGCTCAGCAGCGCCCGCGTCGAGGCGTACCCGCCCCCCGAGTGCCCGTAGATCCCCACCCGCTCCAGGTCCAGTGACCCGTCCCGCTCCCCCAGTTGCCGCAGCCCCGCCACGTGGTCCCCCAGGCCCCCCGCCTCCCCGAACCGCTCCCCATAGGCCGCGTCGTGGAACGCCTTCCAGCGGTAGGGCGTCCCCCGCCCGTCCAGCGTCACCACCACGAACCCCAGCTCCGCCAGCGCCTGGTCCTGCCAGAACCCGCTCGCCGCGTCCGGGAACCCCTTCGGCGTGCGGATCGTCTGCGGCCCCGGGTAGATCGCGTCCAGCAGCGGGTAGCGCCGCGCGGGGTCGTAGCCGCTCGGCCGGATCAGCATGCCGTACAGCGGCGTGACCCCGTCCCGCGCGGTGACCCGCACCCGCTCGGGGAAGCGCCAGCCCCGCGCCAGCAGCCCCGCGACGTCGGCCTCCTCCAGCGTCAGCACGTGGGCGCCGTCGGCGGCGCGCACGACGGTGACCGGGGGCAGGTCGACGCGCGAGTGGGTGTCGAGGAAGAAGCGGCCCGAGGGGCTGACGGTGACGCTGTGCTCGGCGTCCTCGGGGGTCAGCAGGCTGAGGTCCGTGCCGTCGAGGCGGCAGCGGTAGAGGTGGCGGAAGTAGGGGTCGCGCGCGGGCTCACGGCCGCCCGCGGTGAAATACAGCCAGCCGCCCGCCTCGTCGAGGTGCACGACGTCGCGCACGGTCCAGGG
>DATKRJ010000097.1:0-3004 GCA_035532355.1 Thermomicrobiaceae bacterium
CCTCGACGAAGTCGGACAGCGTCTGGTGTGACATGACGGTTTCCTCTCCGTGTCGTTCACGCGCCGCTCATCGTGCTTGGGCGCGCGCGTGACACGAGGCTAGCGCCCTGCCCCTGGGTCAAGGTCAAGCCCCATTTGGGATTCTTCCTCGCGGCCTCCAGGACATGATCTCGTCTCCCGGCCGGCCCGGTGTGG
The DNA here is from genome assembly GCA_035532355.1 of Thermomicrobiaceae bacterium. Taxonomy (GTDB): domain Bacteria; phylum Chloroflexota; class Chloroflexia; order Thermomicrobiales; family Thermomicrobiaceae; genus DASSZN01. The sequence goes on from DATKRJ010000097.1 coordinate 196, forward strand.
CCAGGAGGCTCGGCCGTTCAGTCAGGCGCGCGGGTCGGTCAGTGAGCGGCGGCGGCGCTCCAGGAAGGCGCGCTCGCTGGCGTTGTTGGTGCGGGCCAGCGCCGCCTCGTAGGCCGGCGCCGCCTCCGCGTCGCGGCCCAGGCGCCGGAGCAGGTCGGCGCGCACGGCATGGAAGAGATAGTAGCCATCGAGTTCCAGGGCGTCGACCAGGCCGAGCGCGGCCTCCGGCCCGTCGACCTCGGCCACCGCCACCGCGCGGCGCGGCCACCGGGCTCGGCGCGATCGCCAGGAGGTGGTCATAGAGCGCGAGGATCTGCCGCCAGTCGGTGTCGTCCGCGGTCGGCGCGTCGCTGTGGACGGCATTGATCGCCGCCTGGATCTGGTAGGGGCCGGGCCGGTTGAGGCGCAGGCAGCGCCGGACGATGGCCTGGCCCTCGGCGATGAGATCGCCATCCCAGCGGGCGCGATCCTGGTCGGCCAGCAGCACCAGGTCGCCGCCGGGGGTCACGCGGGCGGTCCGGCGCGACTCGACGAGCAGCATGAGCGCCAGCAGCCCCGAGACTTCCGGCTCGTCCGGCATGAGCTCGGCGAGCAACCGGCCCAGGCGGACGGCCTCGGCGCAGAGGTCCTCGCGCACCAGTCGCTCGCCCGCGCTGGCCGTGTAGCCCTCGTTGAAGATGAGGTAGACGACTGCCAGCACGGCCCGCAGGCGGGCCGGCAGGTCGGTCTCCTCGGGGATGCGGTAGGGGATGCGGGCGTTACGGATCTTGCCTTTGGCCCGCACCAGCCGTTGGGCCAGGGTCGGCTCGGGCACCAGGAAGGCGCGCGCGATCTCGGCGGTGGTGAGCCCGCCCAGCAGCCGGAGCGTCAGCGCGACCTGGGCGCCGGTGGCGAGCGCGGGGTGGCAGCAGGTGAAGATCAGTCGCAGCCGGTCGTCGCGCACGGCGCCCTCCTCGGCCGGTTCGTCGCGAGCCGGTAGCCTGGCGGCCACGGCGTGGCGGTCGTCGCGCGACGCCTCGCGGCGGAGGCGGTCGATCGCCCGGTTGCGGGCGGTGGTGATGATCCAGCCCGCGGGGCTGGGCGGCAGACCCGCGGCAGGCCAGCGCCGCAGCGCCACGGTGAAGGCGTCCTGGACCGCCTCCTCGGCGAGGTCGATGTCGCCGTAGGCGCGGACCAGGACGGCCACCGCCCGGCCATACTCCGCGCGGAAGACCCGCTCGATCTCCGGCCCGGCCACCGCCGGTTCGCCGGGCATCAGTCCTCGACCACCCCCGCGAAGGGTCGCACCTCGATGGGGAGGGTGGTCGCCAGCGCCAGCTTGCGGCCCCACGCCAGCGCGGCGTCGAGGTCGGGCGCCCTGACGATGGTAAAGCCGCCGAGGTGCTCCTTGCCCTCGGTGTAGGGCCCGTCGGTGACGAGGACGTCGCCCGCGCGCGGCCGCAGCACCGTGGCGGTGCTCGGGGCGTGCAGCCCGCCGGCGAAGACCCAGACGCCCGCGGCCTTGATCTCCGCGTTGACGGCATTGAGGTCCCGCATGATCGGCTCGAGCACCTCGGGCGGCGGCGGGTCTCCGTCGGGCTGGTAGACGCTGAGCAGGTAGTACGCCATCGGTCCTGCCTCCTTCACGGTCCTGCCGGCTCCCTGCCGGTTCACACCCTCTATACGAATCGCACTCGCCCGGATCGACATCGACCGCGCACCCGTCTCAGGTTTGGCGGGCAGATCCGCGCAACGGTCGCGCGGGCGCGTCCCGACCACTCACGAAGCCGTGCCGAGCACCTCCGAAGGCTCGTCCGGCGTGGTGGAGCCCCGGTAGGCGCGCAGCCCGGGCCAGCGCCAGGCGGCCCAGCCGGTCGCGACCACGGTCGCCACGCCTCCGGCGACGATGGCCGCCGGCGCGCCGGCCAGCGCCGCGAAGATGCCGGACTCGAGTTCCCCGAACTCCGGCCCGGCATTCCCCAGTACCAGGTGCACGCCGACCACGCGCCCGCGCAGCGAGTCCGGCGTCAGGGTCTGGCGGATCGTGGTGCGGATGACGTAGGAGACGGTGTCGGCGGCGCCCGTCACCGCGTAGACCAGGTAGGAGAGGGCCAGCACGTCGACCAGCCCGAAGGTCGCCCAGGCCGCGCCGAAGAGGGCGACGCTGGCCAGCAGGACGCGCCCCTCGTGACGAATCTCCCGTCGCAGCGTCAGCACGACTCCGCTGAGGAAGGCACCCACCGGCTGAGCGGTGGCCAGGAGGCCGTAGCCCTCGACGCCCAGGTGCAGCACGCGCGCTGCGACGAGCGGCACCATGCCGCGAGCCGAACCGAAGAAGGTGGCGTACAGGTCGATCAGCAATGTCTCCCAGATCAGCGGCGTGGCGCGGGCGAAGCGCCATCCCTCGCCGAGCGTGCCCCGCCCGGTGGTCGCGCGGTCGACCGGCTCCGGAGCGGGCGCGCGCCTCCGCGTCTGCATGGCGCGTAGGGCGACCACGACGGCGAGGAACGACGCGGCATTGACCGCGTAGACCACGCCGAAGCCGGCGCGGGCAATCGCCAGCCCGGCCAGCGGCGGACCGGCCAGGGACCCCACCTGCCAGAGGAGTGCGTACAGGCTGTAGGCGTTCGCCAGTTGTGCCCGCGGGATGAGGCGTGGCACAAGAGCCTGCTGTGCAGGTTGGGCGAAGGCCGCGGCTGCCGTGCCCGCCGCCGAGAGCAGGTAGAGGACGGCGATGCCGGCGTGGCCCGTGAAGGAGACCGCGGCGAGGGTTCCGGCGACCAGGGTCGCGGCCAGCTGCGCCGCGGTGATGACGGCGCGCCGGTCGCGC
>DATKRJ010000098.1:0-21016 GCA_035532355.1 Thermomicrobiaceae bacterium
CTTGCAGCGCCCGTCCGGCGCCATGACGCCTGCTTTGGTGAAATTGATCGCAATCGCCGGCGAGAGAATCAGATTCACTCCCCCGGCCAGAGCCAGCGTGGACTCGCCGTTCCGCAGGCTGCTGCAGGCCAGGTGGACGGCCACCAGTGACGAGGAGCAGGCCGTGTCGATGGAGAGACTCGGCCCGCGGAAATCGAACAGGTACGAGATCCGATTGGCGGCGATGCTCAGGGCATTCCCGGTGCCGGCGTAGGCATCAATTCGCTCGAGATCATTCCACTGCAGCCGGCCGTAATCGTTGGTCGCGATGCCGATGAATACGCCGACCTGGGTGCCGACTAGGCGCTCGGGCACCTGCCCCGCGTCCTGTAGCGCTTCCCAGGTCACCTCCAGTAAGAGGCGCTGCTGGGGGTCCATCCGAGAAGCCTCTCGAAGGGAGATGCCAAAGAAGCCGGGATCGAACTGATCCACCTGCCCCAGAAAGCCGCCCCAGCGGGTGTTCATCTTGCCCGGGGTCGCCGGGTCCGGATCGTAAAACGCATGCTGGTCGAAGCGATCGGCGGGAACTTCGCGGATGGCATCCACCCCTTCTCGCAGCAGATGCCAGAACGCTCGCGGATCGTTCGCGCCCGGAAACCGGCAGCCGATGCCGATGATGGCGATCGGTTCGTTCTTCGCCTCGCGCTCCTGGCCCGCCCCGGTCGCTGCCTCCGACAGGTCCGGCGTTCCTGCCAAATGCCGAGCGAGTGCCTCGATGGTGGGGTACTCGTAGACGAGAGCCGGAGAAAGATTTCCTCCCAGCCAGTCGGCGAGTTCACCGGCCAGGGTGACCGCCTCCGTTGACCCGAGTCCGTAGCTGGCGAAGGGCTCGCGGATGTCGATTTCGCAAGACTCGATTCCCAGCCGCTCGGAAAGCTTGGAGACCAACCACGCCTGGATGACTCCTGCGCTGGAAGAGATCTCAGCCATCGGTCACTCCTCGGCAAATCTTTCCAGCGTGCCCTTCAGGAAAGCGGCCTGGCAAGCACGGCGCTGAACCTTGCCGCTGGTAGTCTTGAGAATGCGCCCAGCCCGGAGCAGCACCACCGTGTGAACTCGCACATCATGCTCTTCCGCCACCGCCCTCCGAATGGCCAGAACCACCGCCTGAACATCCAGCGGAAAACGCCCGTTTGGATGAGAGGGCGCTTCACCATCCGGCGCGTGAGGAACCGCCGGTTGGTACCGGGGCTCGACTTCAGCGGCAATGATCAGTTGTTCTTCGCTGGAACCATCGACCGAGAATGCCGCGCAGCATGCCGGCCGTAAGGCCGGGTGACTCCGTTCGACCGTCAATTCAATGTCGTGGGGGTAAAGCTTGCGACCACTGATGATGATCAGATCCTTCAGGCGACCGGTGACAAACAGCTCGTCATCCTTGATGAATCCCAAGTCCCCGGTGCGGAGATACGGTCCCTCGCCGGTATCCTTCAGGTAGGCCCGACAGGTGCGCTCGGTTTCCTCGGGTCGGTTCCAATACCCCTGCGTGACGCTCGGGCCAGACACCCAGATTTCGCCCACCTCATGCGGTGCACAAGCGGTCAACGATTCCGGATGAACGATGACAATCTTGGTATCGAGCATGGCGCGCCCGCTGCTGACAAGAGTCCGCACATTCTGGTGTTGCCCGGAGGCCTCCACCACGCGGTCCTGTTCCAGCGCTGCGACATGAATCCTGCGGAACATCTCATCTCGCAAAGAACTGCCGGAAACCAGCAGCGTGGCTTCGGCGAGTCCGTAGCATGGATGGAAGGTGCTGGGCCGGAAGCCACACGAGGCAAAGGTCGTCGCAAACCGTTTCATGGTGTCGGCCCGGACTGGCTCTGCGCCGTTGTAGGCCACATCCCAACTACTCAGGTCGAGAGTTCTGCGTTGTTCGGGGGTAATTCTGCGGGTGCACAATTCATACGCAAAATTGGGGCCGCCGCTTATCGTCGCTTTGTAGCGAGAAATGGCTTCGAGCCATCGTATCGGTCGCATGAGAAAGGATACCGGCGGCATCAGGAAACACGGACGCCCCTTGTACACCGGCTGAATAATCCCATTGGTCAGTCCCATGTCGTGGAAGGCCGGCAGCCAGGTGACGGTGACGCTGTCCGGGATCAGCGCGAAGACGCGGTTGATATAGTCCGAATTGTGGATGAGGTTCCCGTGACTGATCATGACGCCCTTCGGTTCCGCGGTGGAGCCGGAGGTGTATTGGACCAGCGCGAGGGAGCTGCTGGTCACCGCCGGGTCTCTCCATTCCTGCGCCAGGCTGCCGGCAACCCTGTCGCTGGCCAGCCACCGCAACCTCCGCAACTCGGGCGCCTGCGTGAACAGACCCTCCGTGTTCGAGAGAATCGCCGCCGTCGTGAGCACCACCGACGGCTGCGCATCGCTGATGATGGCCCGAAGCCTGGGTAGCACCCGCTGCGGCTGCGCCGGATTAGGCGGAGGCAGAGGGACGGCAATCACTCCTGCATATAAACAGCCAAAAAACGCGGCGATGAACTCCAGACCTGTTGGATAAAGCAACAGCGCACGTTCCCCACGTGCTCGGTAGCTTTGCAGCAGCGCCCCAATACTCCGGGCTTGGCAGTCCAATCCCGCATAGGTCAGCGCATCCCCTTCCGTTTCTCCATCGACCAGGTAGGTGTAGGTCCGCTGTTCAGGCTGGTGAAGGGCTCGCCAGCGAAGGACTTCGACGAGCGTGGAAGATTCCATGATCGGATCAGGAAGGCCTTGCTTCATCCGGATCTTTCTCCCTCGGTTCTGTCACGGTCGCTGTGGACATCGGTTTCGCGCAACCTCCACTCCAGCGTGAATTTCATTTTACACCGTCAAGCAGCCCGAGGTCGTCCGGCACGCGGGGCGCGCGCCGAAGAACAACGCGGTTTGTGATCACCAATGTGCGCCGGACGCCGTGCTTCCTCTACGAACGCGTGTTCCACGTCGTGGTCTCGGTGCGGCGCGTCGTGCTCCATCTGTCGGCGTCGGCGGCCGACCAGGCGGAGTGGTACGCCATCGCGCGCGCCCTCGGTGCCGGCTCGGCAGCGGCTGATGCAGGAGCACCAGGTCGAGGCGGTCCACGCCAAGTGTGCCGGCGCTCTTGTCGTACGCGTGCAGCGTGGCATCGTGGCCGTAGTCGCTGATCCAGACCTTCGTCTCGAGAAACACGTCATCGCGGGCGGTCTCCGACCGGCGCATCCCTTCCCCGACCTGACGCTCGTTGAAGTACGACGCCGCCGTGTCGATGAGGCGATAGCCCTGTGCGATCGCAGACTCGACCGCCGTGACCGTCTGCTCCGGTGAGCTCTGAAATACGCCGAGGCCGAGCGCGGGCATCCGAACGCCGTTGTTCAGTGTGAGGAGTGGACTTCTGCTCGTCATCTCATGTTCTCCATCGGCCTGCGGGCGACTGCAAGCTATGGTACTCGCGAGGCGAATCGTTCGAATCGATACGCGACCTCCGGCCCGCCGTCGCCTTCGTACGCCAGTTGTCCCATCAACAGCGCGAACGGCTCCAGGTACCGCGCGATTCGCAGCGGCCCGGCGTCCACCGGCTCGAAGCCGACGTCCTTGATCAGCGTCGCCGCGACTTCCTTCGCGCCGTTCTCGTCGCTGCAGTAGGCCATGCTCGGTCGTTCCGCCTTTCGCCTGTTCTCGAACACGCCGAAGAACACTTCGCTGGGTACCGTCCCAAACGCGAGACGACCTTCGCGCGGCCTTCTTCGCGAGCTCCTCAGCGCCGGACGAGGTGTGCCCGATGACGAGACCAGTGTCGTCGGCGTTCATCGGCAGCGAGCAGTTCACGACGATTCTGCCCGACAGATCGGCCTGTTTCAGCACGTCGTCCATCCGTAGCCAGTGCACGGCGAGGAGCACGGCATCGGCATCGCTGACGGCTTCCGCCGGCGTGCCCGCGCGGGCATGGCCCTTCGCCTCATGCGCAAGGCGTTTCAGCTTCTGGTCGCTGCGTGCGTAGCTGAAGACGACGTCGTGGCCGGCCCTGGCGAACAGGATGCCGAGCTTGCCGCCCATCAGCCCTGATCCAAGAATGCCGATCTTCATCGCGTCATCGCTCCCTCAGGGAGACGTCGACCTCCGCGGTGCTCACGTCGAAACCGGCATCGGCCGAAGTCTTTGCCGCGGCCGCCGCGTTGTCGCGGTGCAAGTCGGCCATCGGGACATGCTTGCCCGCACTGACCCGCCGCGCAACCGCCTGGCCGATTGATCCGGCCCCAATGACACCGATGACAGTCCTCATGGCGATCCTCAGAACTCGATCATCACCTTGATAGCCTCACGCGCGTTCATCGCCCGGTAGCCATCGGGCACACCGGCGATACCCGTGACGCGGTCGAACACGCGGCCGGGCTGAATCCTGCCCTCGAGCACGTCGGGCAAGAGCTGCTCGATGTACGCACGCACGGGCGCAGGGCCGCCGGCGATCGTGATGTTTGCGTAGAACGTCGGTTGCGCGTCTGGGATCGTCGTCTCCTGCGGCACGCCGACACGCCCGACGGCGCCGCCCGCTCGCGCGATGCTCATCGCGGTGCGCGTCGCCTCACCGTGGCCGACACACTCGAGAACGGAATGGGCGCCGAGTCCTCCGGTGAGCTCGCGCACTCGCTCGATCGCGGCATCACCGCGTTCGCTCACGATATCGGTGGCGCCGAACGTGCGCGCCAACGCAATGCGGTCGGCATGGCGGCCGAGCATGATGATTCGTTCGGCGCCGAGTCGGCGGGCGGCAATCACCCCACACAGGCCGACCGCGCCGTCGCCGACGACAGCCGCGATCCTGCCCGGTGCGACTCTGGCAGAGAGAGCGGCGTGATGGCCGGTGCCCATCACGTCGGAGAGCGTCAGGAGCGACGGCATCAGCGCGTGATCGGATTCCACTGGAAGCACCACGAGCGTCCCATCCGCCTGCGGGACGCGCACGGCCTCGCCTTGGCCACCATCGAGCCCGGTGCCACCCCACCAGCCGCCGTGAAGACAGGAAGTCTGCAGCCCACGCCGGCAGAACTCGCAGGTGCCATCGGACCAGGCGAAGGGAGCGACAACCAGGTCGCCTTTCTTCACCGTTCGGACAGCGGAACCAACCGCGTCAACGAGACCGATGAACTCGTGGCCCATCCGATTCCCGGTGGCACTCGGTGCCATCGAGTTATAGGGCCAGAGATCGCTGCCGCAGATGCAGGCCCTGGTCACCCGGACCATGGCATCGGTCGGCTCGACGAGCCGGGCATCGGGAACGGTCTCGACGCGGACATCGTGCGCGCCGTACATCACAGTTGCTCGCATGGGGTACCTTCATTTCCCGCGGACGCAACGATCATCCGCCGTACTGTTCGTCGGTCACCTTCTCCATCCAATGGACCACTGTGCCATCGAGATTCTCGGCGATGGCGATGTGCGTCATCGCGGTCGTCGAGGAGGCGCCGTGCCAGTGCTTCTCGCCTGGCTCGAACCACACCACGTCACCTGACCGGATCTCCTCGATCGGGCCGCCCTGACGCTGCAGCCGTCCACACCCGGCGGTGATGATCAATGTCTGCCCGAGCGGGTGCGTATGCCAGGCTGTGCGCGCGCCGGGCTCGAAGGTGACGATCGCGCCGCCAACGCGTGCGGGAGCGCTCCGCTGAAACGGCGAGTCGATCCGCACGGCGCCGGTGAACCAGTCGGACGCTCCCATGCCCGAAGGTTGAGATCCGCTTTTCATGATGTCCATGTCGCGTCCTTTCGACGTCATCGTTCGATCCCAGCGTAGCAGCAGGTCCGGCGGGTGTGCAGCCGGAGAAATCGACAAGGGTTTGTGAGTACCATTCATGAATGGTGCGTGATGAGATGCGGCTGGGCGTTTCACCCTCAGCCTTGAGTCACGCGATTCGGGGACGCGTCCGGCCCGGCGCGTCCATTTCCGCGTTCGTGAGATCGATTCCCATGTCTTAGAAGACGTCTTCTTCTCGTCGCACGCGGCCGGTCAGCGACCGGTCAGCCGCTCCAGCTGTTCGGGGTACCGGGCTCCGTGCACCGTGACCTGCGAGGTCGCGCGATCGATCTCGCGGAGGTCGTCGGACGTCAGCTCGATGGAGGCAGCGCCGATGTTCTCCTCGAGCCGGTGCAGCTTCGTGGTGCCAGGGATGGGCACAATCCACGGCTTCTGGGCCAGCAGCCACGCGAGCGCGACCTGCGCGGGCGTCGCGCTCATCCGTCCTGCGATCCCGGCCAGCAGATCGACCAGCGCCAGATTCGCCTTCCGGTTCTCCGGCGCGAAGCGCGGGACAATGTTGCGGAAGTCGGAGCTGTCGAACGTCGTGTGCTCGTCGATCTTCCCCGTGAGGAAGCCCTTGCCGAGCGGACTGAACGGCACGAAGCCGATGCCCAGCTCCTCGAGCGCCGGCAGCACTTCCGCTTCGGGGGTTCGCCACCACAGCGAGTACTCGCTCTGGACCGCGGTGACCGGCTGGACCGCGTGCGCGCGACGGATCGTCTCCGCGCCGGCCTCAGAGAGCCCGAAGTACCTGACCTTTCCCTCGTGAATCAGATCCTTCACCGCTCCCGCGACCTCTTCGATCGGCACATCCGGGTCGACACGGTGCTGATAGAGCAGGTCGATCGCATCGATCTTGAGCCGCTTCAGCGAAGCCTCGGCGACCTCCCTGATGTGCGCCGGCCGGCTGTCCAGGCCCCGCTGCCCGCCGGATTCGATTTTGAACCCGAATTTCGTCGCGATCACCACCTGATCGCGGAACGGGGCGAGTGCTTCGCCCACGAGCGCCTCATTGGTGAACGGGCCGTAGACTTCGGCGGTGTCGAAGAACGTCACGCCGCGTTCGACGGCCGAGCGGATCAGCGCGATCATCTCCCGCGTGTCCGCCGCCGGGCCGTAACCGAAGCTCATGCCCATGCAGCCGAGCCCCAGCGCCGAGACTTCCAGGTTGCTCTTTCCAAGTCTGCGTTTCTGCATTGTTTCTCGCCTCCAAGCTCAGAGTAGCGATCCCTTCGTCTCCTGACTAGTCGGTAGAATCAACAAGGGTTTGTGAGTACCATTCACAAATTGTCCGTGACGAACTCAGCGTCCTGTCCGGGTTCCTGGCTGTGGCCGAGGAACGGAGCTTCACGCGGGCGGCAAGACGGCTGGGGGTGTCGACCTCGGCCTTGAGCCACGCGATTCGGGGACTGGAAGAACGGATCGGCGTGCGCCTGCTCGCCAGGACGACGCGCAGCGTGGCGCCGACGGAAGCAGGAGAGCAGCTCATCGCCCGTCTCCGCCCGGCTCTGGGCGACATTCGCGGAGCCCTGGACCACGTGTCCGGACTGCGAGACCAGCCGGCCGGCCCCGTGCGTCTGGTGGTCTCGCCGCTGGCCGCGACGATGGTGCTCGCACCAAAGCTGGGACAGTTCGCGCGTGATTACCCCGACGTGGTGCTCGATGTCATCACCACCAACGAGGGTCGTTTCGACCTCGTGGCGGGGCGCTTCGACGCCGGCATTCATCTCGGGGAGTTCATCGAGCGCGACATGATCGCGGTCAGAGTGTCACCCGATCAGCGGGCCGCAATCGTCGGGGCGCCGCGCTACTTCGCATCCCAGCCCCGGCCCGACTCGCCGGACGACCTGACACGCCATCGCTGCCTCAACTTCCGTCACGGATCCGCCGGCGTGTACCGCTGGGAGTTCGACCGGGGCAAGCAGTCACTCGCCGTGGCCGTCCAGGGACCCTTGATCGTCGACGACGTGGAGCTCATGATCCAGGCCGCGATCGACGGCGTCGGCCTGGCGTTCATGCCGCGTGTCCTCAGCCTTGCGCCACGCGATTCGAGGACCTTACCCGAGCCGGCGCCGGCAGCCGGCCGTGCTCTCGGCTCTCATCGACACCCTTCGTCTGCAGCCAGCCGTATCGAGCGTCATCGCGAGTGGCATCGCGCGGGCCGATTCGGCGGACTGCCGCTGAAGGATGGACAGGCCGCTTCCCGGCAGCCACGTTTGAGGCCATCGGATTGAATCCGGCCGCCTGCTCCGCTGCACTGCGGCCACCGCGGCGACATCGAAATGTCGAGTTCCGCCTGCGGCGTGCCGGCGGACACCCGGGTGAAGCGCGGAGAAGCCGATTGCACGGTCGTGCTTCGTGGTCTGCCGCACAGCCTTTATCGGCTCGTGCGGGGGACGTAGAGTGCCGCCTGGCGACTTCGTCATGGTGCGGCGCGCCGTCGGGCATGCGGAAGCAGGAGCGGGGTGAACGATGAGCACGTTGCTGCAGGACCTGCGGTACGGCTGGCGGCTGCTCACGCATTCGCCGGGGTTCGCGGCCATTGCCATTCTCACGATGGCGCTCGGCATCGGCGCGAACACCGCGATCTTCTCGGTCGTCAACGGCGTGCTCCTCAACCCGCTCCCCTATCCGCACGCCGGCCAGCTCGTCGCGATGTACCAGGCCACGCCGGGATTCAGTCACGCGCCCACCAGCTACCTGAATTTCCTCGACTGGCAGCGCGACACGCGCGCCTTCTCCTCGATGGCCCTGTACCGCAATGAGGACTACGACCTGACCGGCACGGGTCCGGCACGGCGCGTGAGCGGCTTCATGGTCACGGCCGGATTCTTCCGGACCCTCGGCGTCACACCCGTGCTTGGCCGCGACTTCAGCCCGAGCGACGATCACGTCGGCGCCGCGCCGGTGGTGATTCTCGGCGGTGGATTCTGGGCGCGCCACTTCGGGTCGTCCACCGGCGTTCTCGGCAAGGCTCTCACCCTGAACGGCATCTCGTACACGGTCGTCGGCGTGACCTCTCCCGCGTTCACCTTCTACGGCCCCCAGCGCGACGTCTACACGCCGATCGGCCAGTGGACCGATTCGTCCTTTCGCAACCGCAGCGTGGATGTGAGCGCGCACGCCGTCGGCCGCCTCACGCCCGGCGTGACCCTCGCGCAGGCCAGGGCCGACATGAACGTCGTTGCCCGCCATCTCGCCGCGGCTTATCCGGTCGCCGACCAGAACGTCGGCGTGACGCTCGTTTCCCTGAAGCAGGACTTCGTCGGAGACGTTCGGCCGTACCTGCTCGTGCTGCTCGTCGCGGTCGGCCTTCTGCTTCTCATCGCGTGCGCCAACCTGGCCAATCTCCTGCTTGCGCGCTCGGTCGGCCGCTCGCGTGAATTCGCCATCCGCACGGCTCTTGGCGCCACCCCCGCACGCGTCGTCCGCCAGCTTCTCACCGAGAGCCTGCTGCTCGCCGCTCTCGGCGGCGCGCTGGGACTCCTGCTCGCCTTCTGGGGCACGTCGGTCGTGCTCCGTGTCCTGCCAGCCGCCTTGCCGCGCGCGAACGAGGTAGCGCTCGACTCCCGCGTGCTGCTCTTCACGCTCGGCGTGTCCCTCGTCGCCGGCCTCCTGTTCGGCCTCGCGCCGGCGCTCAAAGCCGTTCAGGGGAACGTGGAGGAGGTCCTCAGGGAGAATGGCCGAGGCTCGAGCGGCGCGCGCCATCGTCTGCAGGGCCTGTTCGTCGTTGTCGAAATCGCGCTTTCGCTCGTGCTGCTCGTCGGCGCCGGCCTGATGGTTCGCACGCTCGCCGCGCTGTGGCGCGTCAACCCGGGATTCAATCCCAGCCACGCGATCACCTTCGCGTTGTCCATGCCGGCCTCTCCCGACACCACGCCGGCCGACACCCGCGCCCGCCTGCGCCGTTTCGACGCCAGAATGCGTTCTGTCCCCGGCGTCACCGCCGTCTCCGTCACGCTCGGCTCCCGCCCCATGATCCACGACACCGACCTCCCCTTCTGGATCCAGGGCCAGCCGAAGCCGGCCACCGAGCACGACATGCCGCAGGCGATGTGCTACCTCGTCGAAGCCGGTTTCCGGCAGGCCATGGGTCTCACGCTGGAGCGTGGCCGCTTCGTCCGCGCGCGGGATGACGAGCACGCGCCGATCGTCATCGACATCGACGACGTGTTCGCGCGCACGTACTTTCCCGGCGAAAATCCGGTCGGCAAGCGGATCAACATCGGGGGCTTCGACGTGCAGGCGACCATCGTGGGGGTCGTGGACCACGTCAGGCAGTGGGGCCTCGGCGCCGATCCGAAATCAGCCGTCGAGGCGCAGATGGACTATCCGTTCATGCAGTTGCCCGACAAGCTGATGCCGCTCGCCGCGTCGAACGTCGCCGTCGTGCTGCGCACCCGCGGCAATCCCGTTGCGGTCATGGGCTCCGTTCGCCACGCGGTCGCGGAGATCGCTCCCCGTGAAGTGGTCTACGACGTCGAAACGATGGACGACGTGGTCGCCACGTCGTATGCGGCGCGCCAGCTCTCGATGGTGCTCCTCGGCGCCCTGGCCACGCTGGCGCTCGCGCTCGCCTGCGTCGGCATCTACGGCGTGATTTCGTATCTCGTCGGCCAGCGCACGCACGAAATCGGCCTGCGCATGGCGCTCGGCGCGCAGCGGTCCGACGTGGTCCGCCTCGTTCTCGGCCAGGGCGTCCGCATGGCGCTCACCGGCGTGGTGATCGGCACAGTGGCGGCACTCGGCCTCACACGCCTGATGGCCAGCCAGCTCTTCGGCGTCAGTGCGCAGGACCCGCTCACCTTTGCGGGCGTCGCCCTGCTGTTGATGATGGTGACCATCGCAGCGTGCTACATACCGGCGCGGCGAGCCACCCGCGTCGATCCCGTGGTGGCCCTGCGGTTCGAGTAGGCATGGTTCCGTCGGGCCACGGTGGTCCCCGCGTGTCCTCAGCCTTGCGCCACGCGATTCGAGGACCTTACCCGAGCCGGCGCCGGCAGCCGGCCGTGCTTTCGGCGTTCATCGAGTCCGTTCGTCTCCGATCGGGCCTGGGGTGCGCACATCCGCTGCTTCCAGACCGACCGGCACGCAGCCCGCGATTCCGGCGACGCCCGCGCAGCGGCAGAAGATGGCGGAAGCGACGGTCGCCGCGCAGTTCGAAACACTCACCGCTGCCGCGACCAGCCAGGGCTCATTCGAGCTTCACGCAGGCGCCGTTTGGGCAGGCCCCGTCAGGCCGAGCTTCCTCACGCGAAATCGGGCCTAGCCTCTTCCCCGCTGCTTCGCTTTCGCGATGATCTCGGCCATCACGTCGCGATGCGCGTCGAACGTGTCGTCGACCACGGTGATCGTGGGGATCTCGTGCGGAGTGAGCGAGAGCGTCTGCGGATTGAACCGGTCGAAGCCGGATTCGTGGACGCCGCTGCTCCCGCGCCCCGGAGCCGGATGGCTCAGATGGCTGAACGTCCGGCAGTGCTTCCCGAATGCCGGTGGATAGCCGCTCGCCGGGAAGATCTGGTAGACAGGCAGAATCCCCTGGAGCGCGTCGTAGGAGAACTCGCCGACCGGCAGCACGTCCGGGTACTGCGCGCGCAGTTCCTGCACGAGCTGGCGGATCCCCTCGTGCATGTCGGCTTCGCGGTTGTTGACCCAGCCGGCCGCGATATCCAGGAAATAGCCATCGACGCCATAGCGCTCGATGATGCGGGCGACACTGTCCCGTATCCATCGCCGCCACGAATCCACACCCACGTTCATGTACCGGCCCCAGCCTTCGTCATGCCGGTCGTTGTCCCAGTCCACCCAGCCCAGCATGAAGGTATTGCCGTCGACCTCGTGGGTGCTCGCGCCGGCCACCTGCGCGTAGTCGGACAACCTGGTGTTGGCCGCGTTCAGCCCGAACATCGGGACGAAGTGGAAGCCCATCCTGTGGCCTTCCCCGAGCAGCCTGCGAAAGCCTTCCTCGCCGCCCAGGCGGTCGTCGACCTTGTAGACCGGGTAGTCCCAGTAGTAGCGCCCGTCCCAGGCCGGCAGGAAGACCATCACCTTCTCGGGGGCGATCTGCGTCGACGTCCACTCCAGCGTCCGGAGCGCCTTTGCGAAGTCGTTGAAGATGTAGCCGGTCCAGTGCATCCCGTGGATCGACAGCACCAGCTCGACGTCGCGGAACCAGGCCGGCACGTCGGTGCGGTGCTCCCAGGCCGGCAGCCGGTATGCGCGCTCGACGTGCTCGAAGTGCTGCCGGAAGGCGGCGTCAGCCGTGGCGGTGTGTCCCGCGCGCCACGTCGCCCCTTCCAGCCGGCTGCTTCGGTTCCAGCCGGCCTGCTCATAGACGAGCTCGACGCGGTAGCCCTCCGCTCCCGGCTGGAAGTAGAGCCGCGCCGCCCGCACCTGGTCCATGAGACAAGAGAGGAAGAAGTAGTCCCCCTCCCCGGCTTCGATCACCGCCAGCGGCGTGTTGACCCCGCGAGCCTGCGGCTGCCGCGCGGCGCCCCACGGGTACCCGAGCAGGATCTCCTCGTCTTCAGGATTGAAGAAGTTCTCCGTCCCGGCCGCGATCCGGCCACGCGGCACGCCGCGCACGATCGAGGCGACCGATTTGATCGGCTGGTCCATCTCGACCCGTACGTCCCACTCGGTGAACCCGCCGTTGGGCCGGATGCGGGAGCGCAGCATCCCATCCATCTTCTGCTGGCCGCCCGCCCACACGAATCCTGAGCACTCGAGCAGGAGGCCGTCGCCGTTCCGCGTGACTCTCATACGCTCCCGGTCCAGTCCATACGTGTTCTCGAAGGTATGGATCCGGAACGAGAGCCACAGGCCGTTGAACGCGACCGAGGGCTCGGGAAAGCCGAAGCTGAACTTCTGGAAGGCTTCTCCGCGCGGAGGGATGAAGACGCCGCTGGTCGAGTCGAGCGGCAGGATTGTGCCGTTCGCCGGACGACTGACACCGGTCCGAGGCGGCGTCTGAGCCTGTACGGGCGAACGTCCGTCCACGGCCAGGTACGAGAAGGTCGTCGCAGCGCTCTTCAGCAGCTCGCGGCGTGAAAGTTGCTCGTCCATCGCGCCTCCTCTCAAGGACACGTTGGCGAGTCTGAATCACTCGATGTGCGAGTGCAAGTGCCACCGAGGCGGTCTCGTGTGCAGAAGAACCCTGAACTCCTCCGCGCCCGGTGCCATTGCGAGTGACATCGCGCCGGCAGGACCCGCAGATGGTCGCAAACGGAGGAAACGGGACGAATAGTCACGCGAGCCGCAGAGCGGGCCCGACCGCCTGGCAGGAGGCCGCGGGCACCGGCGCCGCGGCCATGATTGCGGCTGAACTGCGAGACGCGGATCCGCCTGCCGGTTGCACCGGCAACACCGTGGGCGTCGTGTTCCCCGATCCCCGGACGTGCGCACGCTGAGCGTGACCCCGGTCAGGACACGCGGTCGAACGCGACAGTCAGGGCCCGCAGATTCGGGCGAGCCGTCCTGTTGGCCAGGATCCAGGAATCGGCAATCCGCGGGGCGGCGGCATCAGGATCCGGACTGGTCCACCAGTCTTCGCTCGAGCGAGCCCGTTCCGGCAGTGAGCGGCCCAGCAGGTCTTCGATCTCCGCGAAGGTCAGGACGACGGCGTTGGCGTATCGGCCTGCGAGGTACTTGAGCAGGACGGACTTCGCGTCCGGCTCAACGGGGCTGTCCACCGTCGTTCGTCGTTTCTTCAACCATTCCAGCATAGAGCCCTTTCCGTAATCGTTCTGCGTCATCCAGCATGCCGCAACCGCCGGCGAGCGACTGCGCCATTGTGAACACCGGCCGCGACGGCCGTCCCTTCATCCCTGCCGGGCGCCACGCGCACGTGGTGCGTCAGACCGCCATCGGCCTGCTGGACTGCCGGCGGGTCGACGATGCCCTCGTCCAGCGTCGGACGATGGATCGAGGGTCGACATTCCGTCCCTCCAGTGCGCCTTGGTGAGGGCTGAAGGCCGGGGCGGCCGCAGGGCTCAGGAAAGCGTGATGATTCAGGGCGACGACTGCGCCGGCGGAGCCGATGCGACCGGCGCCTGCTCGAACTCCGCGATATCGGCAGAATGGCGCACGGGCGATCGGTGCACGTGCTTTGGTGAGGGCTGGCGGCCGGCACGGCCGCAGGGCTCAGGAAAGCGAACCGGATCGAGTATACCGCGTCTCATGGCCCGCTGCGGGGCAGATACGGAGGCTTCTCCGGCGCCGTCTCGATTTCCGGCCGCGCCGACGCGGCTGGCTTCTGCTTGTCGCGGCTGGTTTCAGGGTGACGGCCTGAAAGGCTGGGTCGCGGTCACGCTCGGCGGCTGGTTCGACTTCCTCGCGCGGCAGCCGCGGCGCGACGAGAGGTGACGGCGCGGTCGGTCCTTCAGCCGGATCCGAATCTCCTGCGCTGGCAGAACGAGAAGGTGTTTCGAGGGTCGCCGCGCAGCCCCGGCGCCTTCAGCCGACCGCAACCCTGGCTTCCCGGAAGAAGTCGTCTGGCATCGCCTTCCGCAGCCGCCACGTGATCGCAATCGGGCGACTTCCCTGGTGCGACACGTAGTCGGCCGCGCCGAGACACGTGTAGGCGGCCGTCCGCCCTGCCTCGTACTTCCGGTGACGGGCGAACAACAGGACGTGGCTCCCGCGAGCGCGGTGGTGCAGATATCGCTGGCCGGTGGGTGACTGTACGGATGTCGTCGACTGGGATTCCCAGTGAAACAATTCCGTCGAGATCGCATAGTCGCGGTACATCGTCGTCGGGGAGTAGTGGTCTTCGGCCTTTTCGAGCGTGACAAAGAACAGATCGGAGTCGGTCGCCTGATCGAAGTCGACGCCCTGCCGCAGCCTGTTCGGCCTGTCGAAGGTCATCCGGCCGAACGCCGAGAGAATCTCATCGAGCGAGGCTCTCGCGTGCACCGCCAGCGGAATCCGATGCCTCCACCCCATGTGATCGTCCAGCCGCTCCGGGACGTGCTCCGCCCGATCATCCAGCAGGGCAAACAGCTCCACCAGTTCGGCCGCGAGCGCCGGGTGCTGGCGCAGCGCATTCAGCGATTCTTGCAGGGACCTGGCACGGCGGTCGCTTCCCCAGAGGGAAAAGTGCAGGCCCATCAGCGCGCGGGCCGCAGGCGTGTTCACCTCGAGCTCGGCGTTCGACAACCGGCCCAGCGCAGCGCGGCTGTACAGCGCGAGGCGGTCCGGATCGTCGAGATGAAGCAACCGCGGGATCGCGCGCGAGAGCCGAAGGTCGTCCGGTCCTTCCGGCGGCGTCGGCAACCCGGCCTCGCGCCGCAGCCGCGACCAGGTCCAGCCGGCCGACTTGTACAGATCGTCCGGCTCGAGGGCGGCGTCGCGCAGGAAATCGGCGAGCCTGATGCCGGCCGGATCTCCGCCGGCCAGACGCCGCGACTCCGCCATCGATCGGAGCTCCGCGACCAACCCCGCGAAGTCCGAGCCAAGACTGCCTCTGACGTTCTCGAGGACGATCCTGGACGCAACCCGGTCGAGCTGGATGACGCAACCGGATGGGAGAAGGGGAAATCCCTCTTCGACCTGGCGAATCAGCTCCGATCGATGGCCGCCGAGCAACGCCCGGAAGCGCCGGTCGAACCGGAAGCGCCGGCTGGGCCCGCCGATGAAGTCCAGCACGGTGAGGCAGGACTTGTTCTCAGTGCGGCGCAGGCCGCGGCCGAGCTGCTGCAGAAAGACAAGGGCGCTCTCGGTGGGACGCAGGAAGAGCACCGTGTCGATCTCGGGGACGTCTACACCTTCGTTGAAGAGATCGACGCAGAAGATCACGTTCACCGTGCCGTCCCGCAGGTCGCGCAGGGCCTGTTCGCGCTCCTCGGCACGCGTGTCGGCGGACACGGCGACGGCCGCCAGTCCGCGACGACCGAACTCGCGCGCCATGAACTCCGCGTGGGCCACGCTGACGCAGAAGCCCAGCGCGCGCATCGCCGACGGACTGGCGATCTTGTCCTGGATCGCCTGGATGATCAGCGAGACGCGGGCCTGGTCACCGGTGTAGAGGTTCTCGAGCGTGGCCGTGTCGTAGCCGCGCCTGGACCACTGCACACGGGAGAGATCGGTATTGTCGTGAAGGCCGAAGTACTGGAACGGGCACAGCAATCCCCGCTCGAGCGCATCCCACAGTCTGAGCTCGACGGCGATGCGGCCGTCGAACCACTTGAGCACGCTCTGCCCGTCCGTCCGTTCGGGGGTCGCGGTGAGGCCCAGGAGGATGTGCGGACGCAGGTGGCCCAGCAGCCGCTCGTACGTCGGTGCGGCGGCGTGGTGGAATTCGTCGACCACGACGACGTCGAACGCGTCGGGCCGGATCCCGTCGAGATCGACCCTGGCCAGCGACTGAATCGATGCGAACACATGCCGGCCTTCGTCAGGACGGTGACCGTCGACGAACAGCTCGCCGAACGAGCCGTCGCGGAGGACCGCCCGATACACGCCAAGGCTCTGCGACAGAATCTCCCTGCGGTGCGCGACGAAGAGCAGCGAGGGACGGCCGTGCGGCCCCTTGAGGCGCCGATAATCGAACGCCGCCACCAGCGTCTTGCCCGTGCCGGTCGCGGCGACGACCAGATTCCGGTGTCGATGGTGCCGCTCCCGCTCGGCCTCGAGGCGTTGGAGCATTTCGCGCTGGAACGGCCACGGCTGCAGGTCGAAGTGGAGAATCGCGGACGATTCGGCGGCCGCCGCTCCTCCAACGGCACGGTCGAAGCGCCGGGCATCCCTCGCCGGATCGTACGATTCGTAATCCGCGCCGGCCCAGTAGCTCTCGAACGCCGCCCTGAACTTGTCGAGCAGGCCCGGCGTCGACGCCTGCGCGAGCCGGACGTTCCACTCCACACCGTCCAGCATGGCGCTGTGGGTCAGGTTCGACGAGCCGATGAATGCGGTGGAGAAGCCGGACAACCGCTCGAACAGCCAGGCCTTCGCGTGAAGGCGCGTGGTGTTCGTGTCGTACGACACCTTGACCTCAGCGCCGATTGACGCCAGCCAGTCGAGCGCCCGGCGCTCGGTCGAGCCCGTGTACACGGTGGTGATCACGCGCAGCGACCGCCCGAGGCGCCGGTGCGCCTCCAGCGCGGGCCGTACCACGCGCAGGCCGTTCCACCGGACGAACGCGCAGAGCAGATCGATTCGATCAGCCGAGTAGATTTCCCGCTCAATAGCGGCCCCGACCGACGGCTCGCCGCGGGCGTTCACCAGCAGATCCGCGGCCGACAACGGAACGAGAGGTTGCGGCGTTGAAGACGCCAACACGGCGCCGCGACCCGGAGCGCCGATCTCGCGCAGGACTTCGAGAGGAACGACCAGCGCCTCGCCGGCGGCAGCCGACCCGCACGCGTGTTCATCGCGCAGCCACGCGATAAGGGCATTGCAGAGTTCGGCCTGACGCCTCGGACGCTCTTCGTCGGGAATCGCGTGGAGGGCACGCTCGAGGATCCGCCGCAGGTGTTCCGCAACGGCGACATGCGCATCTGCGGCATCCGGGCGTCCGACGGCGACCCGCTCCGGCTCCAGGGCGGCGAGGAGCCGCGCGAGCTCTTCGGTGAGAAGTTGCTCGTACAGGCCGGGAGCAGGTTCATCGTCCACTGTGGAGGCCCGGCCCGAGATGAATCATCGAAAAAACGACCTGAGGTCTGTCGCGAATACGGTGGAGCGATTTCACTGATGGTGATGTTCTATCACTTGTGACCTGCGCGTGAGGAGAATATTCTGGTCGTCGGATTCCGCGCGGACGGTCAGGAAGTGACCCTGAGGCGTTGCGGTCCGGTCACGCTGGACATCGCCGGATACCGGGCCAGGGGCGAAGTCGGCGTGTTCAATCTCGACGCGCTGCTCGGCAAGGGCGCACCGCCCGTTGGCGGGCTGGACGATTGTCCTGACCATCGACTTCGCGGACGGCCGGGCGTGGGCCGGATGGCGCACCCCGTTGAGATCGCCGGATGCGGCGGCCTCTCTCATCTCCGCCGACCGGGCGGGCCGGCTTCAACCGTCTCGGTCGTCCGGACAGGCGCTGCCGCAGAGCGTCCCTTCAGCTCCTGGTCGAACGGGGGCCCGCCGAATCGACAGTCCGGCAGCCGTCCGCGAAAAAGGACGGGCCGTTCCGCCGTGGAGAATCCCACGACGCTGACCGGGGCGCCACCGGGCGCCGCCTGCGTTATCCTGTCGACGCATGGACTCCGCTTCGCCGCCGCCGGCCGCCGCCCTGCCGGCCTCGCTTCAGCTGGAAGACCTGGAGTCGCGCCCGCTGGCCGACGCGATGACCCTGCCGGCCTGCGCGTACACGGACCCTGCCTTCCACGAGTTCGATCTCCGGCGCATCTTCGCGAAGAGCTGGCAGCCAGTCGGACGGGCCGACCAGCTGCGGGCACCCGGCGACCACGTGGTGGCCGGCATTGCCGGCAAGCCGATCATCCTCGTCCGCGGCCACGACCGGGTACTGCGCGGGTTCTTCAACGTCTGCAAGCATCGCGCGGGCCCGCTGGCGCTGGTGAACGGCCACGCGCGCCACCTGCACTGCAAGTACCACGGCTGGACGTACACGCTGGACGGACAGCTGCACGCCGCGACCGAAATGCAGGAGGCAGCCTGCTTCGACCTGAGCGGGATCCACCTCGATCCGGTGCAGGCGGCGGAATGGGAGGGGCTCGCGTTCGCCGCGCTGCAGGAGCCGGCCGTGACGCTCGAACGGCTGATGCAGGGGGTCCGCGAACGCATCCGCCCGATCGCGCTGCCGCAGCTGCGCTTCCATGCCCAGGTGGTCTACGACATGGCGTGCAACTGGAAGGTGTACGTGGACAACTACCTGGAGGGCTATCACCTGCCGCACGTCCATCCCGGCCTCAACCGCCTGCTGGATTACCGGACGTACGCCACGGTCACGTCGGAATGGCATTCGTACCAGCACAGTCCGCTGGACGGCAGCGGCGGACCGTACGAGGCGGGCGAGGCGCACTACTACTTCGTCTATCCGAATTTCATGTTGAACATCCTGCCGAACCGCCTGCAGACCAACCTCGTGCTGCCGGTCTCGCAGCGACAGTGCCGCGTCGTGTTCGACTACTTCTATGCGGAGACCGACCCGGCCGCCGCGCGCGGCCTGATCGAGGACGACATGCGCTTCAGCGATGAGGTGCAACGGGAGGACATCGCGATCTGCGAGCGGGTGCAGATCGGGCTGGAGTCTGGCGCGTTCCACGCCGGACGGCTGTCGCCCAGGCGCGAGGCGGGCGTCCATCACTTCCAGGAGCTGGTGCGCCGGACGTATCGCGACGCGCTCAGCCCCAATCCATGAGGGACATCCCGCCGAGGCGATGCGCTCGCGGAGAACAGCCTCGGAGCCGGGCCGTTCCGGTCGCCCGAAAGGCGCGACGAAGACCCGCGACAGGGCGTGGGGAGGGGGACCCCCACGCCACGCTCGGGCGGCGAGAAGTCTTCGTCGCGCTTTTGCGGCCTGCGGAGCGGCTGTTCGGAGCGAATGCACCGTTTCGGCGACACGCGCCGGGGCAGGCGGAATCGCGCTGACGGAAACGAGACGGCGCGTCCGCCTAAGCGGTCGCGCGCCTTCCGGTCTGCCACACGTACACCGGCACGCCGGCCAGCAGCAGCAGGAATCCCCAGTACACCGTCGTCGGGCCGGTCCCGGCGATCGCCCAGATCGCAAACAGGAACGCGCCGCAGGCCAGCACCGTGTCGCGCACCGGCCGGCGGCGCGACGGGTCGTCGTGCCGGCTGAGGACGATCTCGGCCATCGAGCAGAACAGGTAGGGAATCACCGTACTGAGGGTCGACAGCAGGATGATGAACGTGAACATGCTCACGAGGCCGCGCTGGTAGTTCATGAGCACCAGCGCCGTCGTGAGCAGGCCCCCGAGCACCAGGCCGAACACCGGCGCGCCGCGGCCCGACACGCGGCCGAACCACGCCGGAAACAGGCCGTCCTGCGCGACGGCCCTCGGCAGCTCCCCCACCATCAGCACCCAGCCGTTGAGTGCGCCGAAGCAGGAGATCGCCGCCGTGGCGGCGATCAGGTAGCCCGCCCAGTGTCCCCACAGCATGGTGGCCGCGTCGGCGAACGGCGCATTGGACGCCGCCAGCCGGCTGGCCGGGATGATGCTCATCACCACCGTCGTGCAGACGATGTAGAAGACGGCGGCGATGCCGGTGCCGAGCAGGGTCGCGCGCGGAATGGTCCGCTCGGCGTCGCGCACGTGCTCGGCCGGGATCGTGGCCGACTCGAGGCCCAGGAACGCCCACAGCGTCAGCGCCACGCAGGCGTTCACCGCCGACACGGGCGTCATGGCGGGCGAGCCGGAGGCCAAAATGCGCGGATTGAAATGAGCGATGCCGAACAGCGCGAGCACCAGCAGTGGCGTCAGCTTCAGAATCGTCGTGACGACCTGCACCGTGCCGGCGGTGCGCACGCCGCGGCAGTTGACGGCGGTCAGGATCCAGACGGCGCCGAGCGCGACGCCCGCGCCCAGCAGGGGGGTGGACGCGATGGCCGGGACGAACGCGGCGAGATAACTGGCCATCGCCACCGCAAGGGCGGCGTTGGCCGCGACGACGCTGATCCAGTAGCCCCAGCCCACCAGGAAGCCCAGGAAGTCGCCGAAGCCCGCCCGGGTGTACGCATACGGGCCCCCAGCCTTCGGCTGACGGCGGGCGAGGCGGCTGAAAACCCCGGCGACCAGCATCGCGCCGCAGGCGCTGAACCCCCAGCCCCAGAGACTGTAGCGGCCGTACGGTGCCAGCGACGCCGGCAGCAGAAAGACGCCCGAGCCGACCATGTTGCCGAGCACGAGGGCCGTGGCGGTCCCCATGCCGATCTGACGCGCGTTGTCGGCCACGCTGCACTCCTGGCGGTCCGAACGGTTGCCGCGGGTGTCGCAGGGGCAGTGTAGTGCCCGCGGGGCCGGAATCCAGCGACAAATGTTCCGGAACGCCCGGTGTATTCAACTCTTTAGCTAATTGACTGACTGGTTCATCACAGATGCCGGCCGACCCTCCCAGCACCACACGACCCAAGGAGAAGGGGCGTTCGACGCGCCGCGCGAAGCAGTCTTCGAGGCCAGGGAGGAGCCTGCCCTCGCCTGACGTCGACTCGAGCGACTTCCGCGACTAAAATGGGGGCCGCGAGGGACGACGATGCCGCGACGCTACTGGCTGATGAAATGCGAGCCGGCCGCCTACACG
>DATKRJ010000099.1:0-6193 GCA_035532355.1 Thermomicrobiaceae bacterium
AATCGCGCCCCGACGGGTCGCACGGGCTTCGGTATGCCCATCGCGCTGCTACAGCGCCGGCTGCCGGCGGTGCCAGTCCGTGCGCGCCTGGTAGGCCCGCGCGACCGCCAGGATCTGGTTCTCCGCGCCGGCCCGGCCGACCACCTGCAGCGCCGTCGGCAGGCCGCGCTCGCCGACCCCGTTCGGCACGCTGATCGCCGGCAACCCGGCGACGTTGCCGGCCCCGCCGATCGGCAGCCGCCGCACCCGCCCGGCGTAGTCGTTGAAGTTCATGTCGAGCGGGCTGGCCACCACCGCCGTCGTCGGGCAGACGATGCCGTCGTAGCGGGCGAACAGGTCGTCGAGCGCCACGCCGATGTGCCGGCGAATGCGCAGCGCCCGCAGGTAGTCGACCGCCGGCAGGACGGTCCGCGCGTAGCCGCCGGTCCGGTCCTCGGGCGCGGTGAGGTCGGCCACGATGCCCGACTCGACCAGTTCCTCGTAGGCCGCCGCGGCCTCGGCGTTCATGATAATACGCGTGGCCTCGTTGTAGGGCAGGTCGGGCAGCACGACGTCCTCCAGCGAGGCGATCTGGCCCAGCACCTGGAGCGACGCCTCGAAGTTCGCCCGCACCTCCGGCTGGGCGCCGTCCAGCCCGTCGCGGAGCACTCCCAGACGGAAGCCGTCACCGCGATCGCGCTCAGGCGCGTAGCGGTACGTCGAGGGGATGGTGGTCGGGTCGGCCGGATCGGGGCCGGCGATGGCGTCGAGCACCAGGCCGCAGTCGTCGGCGCTATGGCACATCGGGCCGAGCTTGTCGAGCGTCCAGCTGAGGGCCATCGCGCCGTGGCGGCTGACCCGGCCGTAGGTCGGCCGCAGCCCGCTCAGCCCGCAGTAGCTGGAGGGGGTCAGGATGGAGCCCCAGGTCTCCGAGCCGATGGCGAACGGGACGGACCCCGAGCCCACGGCCGAGCCGGAGCCGCTGGAGGAGCCGCCGCTCCAGGCCTGGTCGTTCCAGGGCGTGATCCCGGGGCCGGTCAGCGACGCGTTGGGCTGGTTGTAGCCCATGCCGCCCGCCAGCTCGACCATGCCCAGCTTGGCGACCAGGATGGCACCGGCGTCGCGCAGGCGGGTCACCACGGTGGCGTCCGCGCTAAAGGTCTGCTCGCGCAGCGGTGCCACGCCCCAGGTCGTCGGCGCCCCGACGGTGGCCAGCAGGTCCTTGGCGCCGTAGGGGATGCCGTGCAGCGGGCCGCGGTCGTAGCCGGCCGCGAGCTCGGCCTCGGCCAGCCGGGCGTCGCGCATGGCCCGCTCGCGGGTGATAGTCACGACGGCGTTGAAACGCCGCCCCACCGTCTCGAGCCGGTCGATGAAGAACTCCGCCAGCGCCGTTGGGGTGGTCTCGCCGGAGCGCAGCCTGCGCCCGAGCTCGCGTACCGTGGCGAACGCCAGTGCCTCGCCGGTGGCCTGGGCCATGGTTCAAGACTCCCTTCGGTAGGCGCGGAAGACGAAGTCCGGCTCGTCCGCGTTCGTCAGCCGGTAGGCGCGCAGCGCCTCCGCCGCCTTGACCAACTCCTCGACCTCGCCCCGAACCTTCGCCACGCCGGCCTCGTCGAGCCGGTCGCCGTAGCGGACCAGCACGGCGTCGCTCAGCGCGGCGGCCACCGCGGACTGCTGCTCCCCGGTGCTTCCGGACATACAGGACCCCCTCCCGAATCGTTGGATCCCACCGCTTCACGGGCTCTTCATGGATGCCGGTCGTCCGCGGGCGACTATACGCCGAGCGGCGGAGGCTGTCATCCGCCGGGGCCCAGCACGGACCGCGGACACGAAGAAGCCGGCCACCCGGCCGGCTCGACCGGGGGTGAAAACTCATGAGTGTGCGTCAGGGAAGGGCGTCCACCGCGGTCGCCAGCGGGGTCGTCGTGACCTCCGGCAGCGCCATGGCTTCCAGCGCACTCGCGGCCACACGCAGGGGAACCCGCGGGAGCAGGGACCGGTCGTGGCGCGTGGGCGCCGGCAGCTGCTCGCGCTGGCGGCGCAGCGCCCGACGTGACCTGCGCCCGTTCGCGGAGGATACGGACAGCGAAATCGGCAGTCGCATCGGTCGCTCCCTCGCTGGTGCCCTGTGGCAAGATTCCGTCGTGCAGCGTCGCGCCTGAGGCTGGAATCACGACGGCGGTTGAGTCCTGACCTTGCATTCCGACGGAGCAATATCTGTGCCATCAAGGCAATATCGACCGGCCGGGAAGGCGTGAGAGCGGTGGTTCGGGCGGAGCGAACCGGCGCCATCCTGTTCGACTGGGACGACACGCTCTGCGGCGCGGTGCCCCATCGCTACGAGACGATCGAGGGCGTGCTGTCGAGCTACGGGGAGCGCGTCGACCGGCTGGCGCTGCACCGCGCCTGGGTGATCGCCGACGACCCGGTCGTCGACCGCGCGGCGTCCGGGTTCTGGGGCCGGCTGGAGCGCGAGCTGCGGCTGGAGTCGCGGCCGGAGGTCGTGGAGGCGGTCCGCGTCGAGTTCACTCGGCGGGAGGACACGCTGCGCTTCGAGCTCTTCGCCGACGCGGTGACGCTGCTCGACCGGCTCTCCGAGGCGGGCTGGCGCACCGGCGTGGTGTCCAACAACGTGCGGGCCGCCGAGCGAGTGATCGAGCTGGGCCTGGCGGAGCGCTTCGACGTGGTGGTCACGCCGCGCGACGCGGCCGGCATCGGCAAGCCGGATCCGGCGATCTTCCGGGTCGCCCTCGAGCGCCTGGGAACGCCGGCCGAGCGCACGTTCTACATCGGCGACACCTTCGAGACCGACGTGCTGGGCGCCCGCGCCGCCGGGCTGCGGCCGCTACTGGTGGACCGGCTGGGAGTGGCCGGCGCACAGGCGGACGACGCCTGCGCGGTGCTCGCCTCGCTCGCCGACGTCCTCCACTGGCTGCCGGGTTAGGCTCCAGTCGAGCGCGGCAGAGCGGGATCAGACGACGGCCAGCGCGTCGACCGCGACACATCCCTCGCCCTCGGCACCGACGAGCACCGGGTTGAGGTCCAGCTCCCGAACCTCGGGCAGCTCGAGCAGCAGCTGAGACACGCGCGCGATCACCTCGGCCACGGCCGCGACGTCGACGGCCGGTCGTCCGCGGTACGGTCCGAGCAAGGCCACGCCGCGCAGCTCCCCGAGCATCACCCTGGCTTCGGCGACGTCGACCGGGGCGAGCCGCGTCGACACGTCCCCGAGCGCCTCCGCCAGCACGCCGCCCAGCCCGGCGACCACCACCGGGCCGAAGACCGGGTCGTTGCGCCCGCCGACGATCAGTTCGACCAGGCCCGACACCCTCCGCTCGACCCGCACGCCGCGGATCCGCGCGCCCGGTGCTCTCGCCGCGACTCGCGCCAGCAGCGCGGCGTGCTCGCTTCGGAGCTCGTCGTCGGACGCGATCCCGAGCGCCACGCCGCCGGCCTCGGTCTTGTGGTGGATGCCGTCGGCCTCGACCTTCAGCACCACCGGGTAGCCGACCTCGCCGGCCAGCGCCAGCGCCTCGTCGACGCTCTCGGCCAGCCCGCCGGCCGGGACCGGAATGCCGTAGCGCCCTAGCAGCGCCTTGCTGGCCGACTCGCCGACGCCGCCGCTGCCCACGTCCGGCAGCAGCTCCAGCGCGCCGGCTCGCCGCTCGGCGTCGACGGCCGGATCGCCAGGTGAGACGAGGTAGCTCCGGCGCCAGCGCGCGTAGCGCCCGGCCTGGCCGATGGCCCGGGCGGCGATGCGAGCACCTGAGAGGTGGATCAACCCTTGCTCGGCCATCGCGTCGGTCGCCTCGTGCGCGACGTCGGTGATCGTGTTGATGACCGCGACTGGCTTGGCGGTCCGTGCCCGGGCGTCGGCCATGCCGGCGATCATCTGGTCCCAGCCGGTGTGCTCGAGTGAGCCGGAGCTGCGCGTCATGTCGCCGACGCAGGCGACGATGTCGACGCCCGGCGTCTCGGCCAGCAGCGTTGCCACGCTGCCGAAGATGTCGCGGCTGCCCCAGCCGGACGCGGTGATGTCGAGCGGGTTGAGCGGGTTGGCGAACTGCGGCAGGATCTCGAGCAGCGCCGCGCGGGTTTCGGGCTGCAGGTCGGGCAGCTCGATGCCGTTCGCGGCGGCCAGGTCGGAGATCAGCCCGCACTCCCCGCCGGAGCTGGCGAAGACGCCGAGCCCGGTGCCGGCCGGACGCCGGTCGGCCGACAGCAGCTTGGCCGTCTCCATCAGCTCCTCGAGATCGTCGACGCGGATCACGCCCGTCTGCGCGAAGAGCGCGTCGTAGAGCTGGTCCGACCCGGTGAGCGAGCCGGTGTGGGCCAGCGCGGCGCGGCCCGCCTTCTCCGACCGGCCGAGCTTCAGCGCGACGATCGGGACGTCCCGCTCGGCCGCCCGTGCGGCGACGCGGCGGAACTTCGCGACGTCGGCTAACCCCTCGATCACCGCGGCGATGGCGCGCACCTCGGGCTCCGCCAGGAAGAAGCTCATCACGTCGACGGCGTCGGCCACGGCCTGGTTGCCGGCCGAGACGGCGTGGGCCAGCTCCAGCCCCCGGCTGGAGGCCATCAGTGTCAGCGCCATGTTGCCGCTCTGTGCCACCAGCCCCACCGAACCGGCCCGGCGCCGCGACCCGGCCGTGATGGCCCAGAGGGCAGCCCCGCCGAGGTAGTTCACCACGCCGAGGCAGTTCGGCCCGATCAAGGGGAAGCGCTCGCCGCAGAGCGCGCGCAGCTCGGCCTGCAGCGCCTGACCGTCCTCGCCCGCCTCCGCGAAGCCGCTGCCGAACGCGATCCCGCCCCGCGCTCCGGCGGCGATCGCCTGCTGGACCACCCCCGGCACCGCTCGCGCCGGCACCGCGATCGCGACCGCGTCGACCGGCTCGGGGATCGCGCCGAGCTCCGGGTAGGCCGGCAGGCCGGCGATGGTGGCGTGGTTCGGGTTGACCGGGTAGATCGGACCGGTGAAGCCGAACGACGTCAGCGCACTGATCACGCCCAGGCCGTAGCCGCCCTTCGGCGACGCGCCGACGACCGCGACCGAGCGCGGATAGAACAGCGGGTACAGCGGGTGCGACGCCGCGTCGTCTCCGGCCAGCCTTGCCCAGTCGACGGCGCCGGTCGGCGAGGCGGGCGCAGGCTGTTCGGTCGGCATGGGCTCACCGGCCCTGGACGCTGGCTTCGCGAGCGATCCGGTCGGCGCGCAGCTCCTTCGGCAGGCCGAGCACGCGCTCGCCGATGACGTTCTTCTGGATCTCCGAGGAGCCGGCGTAGATCGTCTCGGCGAAGGGCAGCAGGAACAGGTAGGTCCAGCTCGCGTGCGGGTCCGCGCCGGCGTCGCTGGCGTACGCGTATTCGGCCGGGACGCCGTCGGCCATCTGGCCGTAGGGACCGAGGATCTCGAGCATGAGCGTGTTTACGCGCTTGTCCAGCTCGGAGTAGTGCAGCTTGGCGATCGAGGACTCCGGCCCCGGCGCGTTGCCCTTCTCGGCCGACGACAGGATGCGCAGCGACGCGTAGCGCAGCACCTCGATCTCAGCCATGATCTGCCCCAGCTTCTGCCGTACGAGCGGATCATCGACCCGCCGCTTGCCATCGCGGCTCGGCCTGCTGGCGATCGCTAGCAGCCGCTCGAACGACTGCTGCAGCCGGGCGACGATACCCATCGTGTCGCCGCCGCGCTCGTAGGAGAGGGTCGTCTGGGCAATCCGCCAGCCGGCGTTCAGCTCGCCGATCAGGTTCGCGGCCGGAACCCGCACGTCGGTGAAGAAGACCTCGGCGAACTCGTCGACGATGCCGGTGATCTGGCGCAGCGGGCGTACCTCGATGCCGGGGGCGTGCATGTCCACGATCAGGTAGGAGATCCCCTGGTGCTTCGGCGCGTCGCGGTCGGTGCGCACTAGCAGGATGCCCATGTCCGCTTCTGGCGCGGTGCTCGTCCAGATCTTCTGGCCGTTGACGACGAACTCGTCGCCGTCGCGCTCAGCCCGGGTGCGCAGGCTGGCCAGGTCGGAGCCGGCGTTGGGCTCCGAGTAGAGCTGGCACCAGATCTCGTCACCCAGCAGGATGCCGCGCAGGTAGCGCTCGCGCTGCGCGTCGCTGCCGTGGTGGATGAGGGTCGGACCGACCAATCCCAGACCGGCCCAGTTGACCGAGCTCGGCGCGTTGGCGCGGGCCATTTCCTCGACGACGATCGCCTGCTCGA
>DATKRJ010000100.1:0-12893 GCA_035532355.1 Thermomicrobiaceae bacterium
CCCGCGCGTTGCCGGACCGCGCATCCACTCGACCCACGCAACCCCCGCGCGGCGCCGGACCGGGCATCCCCGAGTCACGTCAACCTCGGCCCCGTTACGCCAGCCGCGCCACCGTCGCCACCCGGTCGTCCTTCGCCAGCGTCATCAGCCGGCTCCCCTTGGTCGCGCGGCCGGCACGGCGCAGCGCCCCGACCGAGAGTTGACCGGCCTGGCCCGCCGCCGAGCCCAGCACCACGTCGTCGTTGGCGCCGACCAGCACCGCCCCGGCGACCCGGTCGCTTTCCACCAGCGCGATGGCGGCGACCCCCGACCCCGCCCGGTGCTTGGCCGGGAACTCTGAGAGCGCCGTGCGCTTGCCCATCCCCTGCTGGCTGACCACCACCACATCGTCCTTCGAGCCCTTCGGCAGCGCCAGCGCCGTCACGACCTGCACACCCGCCTTGAGCGTGATCGCGTTGACGCCCTGGCCGTCGCGGCCGGTCGCCCGCACTTCGTCGTCGGCGAAGCGCAGCGCCTGGCCGTCGCCGGTCATCACCAGGTACTCGCCGCTGCCGTCCGACAGCGTGGCCGCCACCACCTCGTCCTCGCCGAGCAGCTTCAGGTCGTTCAGGCCCGCCGCGTTGATCGACGCGTACTCCGACAGCGCCGTCTTCTTCACCCGCCCGTTCGCCGTGAACCAGACGACGAAGCGGTCGCCATGTAGATCGGCGGTCGGCAGCACGGCTGCCAGCGTCTCGTCCGGCTTCAACCCGAAGAGCTTCTGCGCCGTCTCGCCGGGCGACGTGCGCGTGCCGAGCGGCACGTCGTGGCCACGCCCGAGGTAGACCCGGCCGGTGCGGGTCAGCACCAGCAGGTAGTCGAGCGTCGAGGCCGGCACGATGCCCACCATGCCGTCGGCCCGGCCCCGCTTGGGCGCGGCGGCCTCGCCGGACTCGCCGGCCGCCTTCGCCACCTTCGCGCTCAACCGCGAGCGCCTGAAGGCGTTCTCCGGGACCGCTTTGACCTTGCCGCTCTCGGCCACGACCAGCAGGACCGGCCGCTCCTCGACCAGGCTCTCGACCGCCTGGATCTCGGCCCCGCCCGTGCCGTCGTCGATCCGGGTGCGGCGGGCGTCGCCGTGGTCGGCCACGATCGTCGCCAGCTCCTCCTTGAGCAGGGCCACCTTCTTCGCCTCGCTCGCCAGCAGCGCGGTCAGCTCCTTGATCCGGCGGGCGAGCTCTTTCTTCTCCTCGGCGTACTTCGACGCGTCGAGCTTCGTCACCTGGGACAGCGTCATGTTGGCGATCACGTCGGCCTGGATGTCGGACAGCCCGTACTTGGTCTTGATCTGCTCCTTGGCCACCGCCCGGTCGCGCGCGGCCTGGAAGATCTTGACGATGTCGTCGGCGTGGGCCGCGCCGATGATCAGCCCCTCGACGACGTGCAGCCGCTCCTGGGCCCTACGTAGCTGGAACTGGGCGCGCTTGGTGATGACGTCGAGCTGGTGCCGGTTCCAGTAGCGCAGCAGGTCCGCCATGCCGGTCGTGCGTGGCTGGCGCGCCGGCTGGCCCGGGTCGCCGAAGAGGTAGACCATGTTGACGCTGACTGCGGTCTCCAGGTCGCTGAAGCGGTAGAGCTGGTTGAGGACCACCTCGGGCGTCGCCGTCCGCTCCAGCTCGACGACGACGCGCGTCCCCTTCTCCTCGTCCGACTCGTTGCGAATGTCGGTCACACCCGTGACCTTACCGTCGTTGACCGCGTGGATCATCGACTTGACCAGCCGCGCCCGGGAGATCGGCGGGATCTCGGTCACCACCAGGTTGCGCTGCCGCAGCTCCTGCTCCAGCCGCACCTCGCCGCGCACCACCACCCGGCCCTTGCCGGTCTCGAAGTAGTCGCGGATGCCCTCGACGCCGACCACGCGGCCGCCGGTCGGGAAGTCCGGTCCCTTGAGGAGCGTCATCAGCTGGTCGGTCGTCAGCTGCGGGTCGTCGAGCAGGGCGACCGCGGTTAGGATCGCCTCACCCAGGTTGTGCGGTGGGATCTCGGTCGAGAGGCCGACCGCGATGCCGGAGGCCGGGTTGCAGATCGGCGGCACCCGCGCCGGCAGGTAGACCGGCTGGACCACGTTCGGCTGCTGCAGGTAGGTCTGCTCGAACGGCACCGTCTCCTGCTCTATGTCGCGCAAGAGCAGGTCACCGATCGCCGACAGGCGCATCTCGGTGTAGCGGTAAGCCGCCGCCGAGTCGCCGTCGACCGAGCCGAAGTTCCCTTGCCCCTCGATCAGTGGGTAGCGCATCGTGAACGCCTGGGCCATGCGCACGGCCGCGTCGTAGACGGCACTGTCGCCGTGCGGGTGGTACGACTTCAGCACGTCGCCGACGACCGAGGCGCTCTTGACGGTCGGCCGGGTGGGCCGGTAGCCGTTCTCGTGCATGCACCAGAGGATGCGGCGCTGCACCGGCTTGAGCCCGTCGCGCGCGTCCGGCAGGGCACGGCTGGTGACGACGGCGAGGGCGTACTGGACGAAGGCGTCCTCGAACAGCGTCGAGAAGTCCTCCGACTCGATCGTCTCCTCGCGTCCGTTGGTGAAGATCGTGGTTGCCATTCAGTTCCCTGTCGTCTCTGTCGCGCCACTGGGAGGCGTTCGGCGGTCGACGCGGCCCACCGTCGTTGGGGCCGCCGGCATCCGTTTTCGGCATCACCGCACGGAGCGCCACCCCCGATTCCCCTCGTCCGACTGCCGCGCGGGGCTGAAGCCGGCTGATGGTCGTTGACAACATACGTCGGTACCACGGCCGCGCGCCCGTGCTCCACGCCACCCGCGCTCCAGCCCCTTCAGTGGGCTTCGTTCCGTCAGCGCGGCGGCTTTAGCCCCGCGCGACGCTGCCGGCCCACGCGGCTCGATGCGCTGGTCGCCGTATACCGGATCAATTCGTCAACGACCATGAGCCCCGCGTGCGACCGGCGTCCGGACCGGTGCCGGCTGCCATTACCGCGCGACCCTTGGCCCGCGTGGCGCTGCTCGCTATCCGCTCCCACCGTCACACGTCGATCTCGGTGTACTTGCGGGCGCGCTGAGCCAGGAACGTCCGGCGCCCCTCGGCGTTGACGTCCTCCATCAGCTCGTACACCATCCGCTCCGCCAGCGCCGCGTCCTCGATCGTCACCAGCCGCAGCCGCCGCCGCTCCGGGTCCATCGTCGTCTCACGTAGCTCGCGCGGGTTCATCTCGCCCAGGCCCTTGTAGCGCTTCAGCTCGAAGTTGCCGCGGTGGCTCTTCTGCCACTCCCGCAGCGCCTCGTCGTCGCGCAGCCAGGTCACCTTGCCGCTCTGCTTGACCGAGTAGAGCGGCGGCGCCGCCAGGTAGACGTGCCCGTGGTCGATCAGCTCCGGCAGCTCCTGCAGGAACAGCGTCAGCAAGAGCGCCTGGATGTGCATGCCGTCCACGTCGGCGTCGGTCATGACGATGATCTTGCTGAAGCGTAGCCGGCTCAGGTCGAACCCCTGCCGCGAGCCGGTGCCGATCACCTGCAGCAGCGTCCGGATCTCCTCGTTCTTGGCGATGCGCTCGATGTTGGCCCGCGCCACGTTGAGCGGCTTGCCGCGTAGCTTCAGGATGGCCTGGAAGTCCGAGTAGCGGCCCTGGCTGGCCGAACCTCCGGCCGAGTCGCCCTCGACCAGGTAGAGCTCCGCCTTGCCCGGGTCCTTCGTGTTGCAGGGGATGAACTTCTCCGAGATCGAGGCGTCCAGCAGCGGCCCGCCCCGCTTGGTCTTACCGGTCATCACCAGCTTCGCCGCCGCCTTGGCCGCGTCGCGCGCCTTGCGCCGCTGGTCGATCGTGCGCACCCACTCGCGCCCGGACGCCTCGTTGGCCTCGATCCAGCGCGCCAGCGCCTCCCCCACCACCGAGCGGACGATCCCGTCCACGCCGCTGTTGGTCAGCCGGTTCTTCGTCTGCCCCTCGAACTGCGGGTTGGTCAGCTTGACCGAGACGACCGCCACCATCCCCTCGCGGATCAGGTCGGCGTCGAACTCGCGCTTCTTGGTGACCCCCAGCCGGATCGCCTGGTCGTTGAGCGCCTTGGTCAGCGCCGCCTGGAAGCCGCTCTCGTGCGTGCCTCCCTCGACGGTCCGCACCCCGTTCGCGAACGAGACCACGCGCGTCCGCTCGCCCCGGTTCGGCTGGCAGGCCACCTCGACCATCACGTCGTCGCGCGTCTCGACCGCGGCGAAGACCTCCTTGAAGACCGGCTGGCTGTCCTTGTCGCGCGGCCGCAACTCCTCGACGTAGTCAACCAGACCGTTCTCCGAGTAGAAGGTCTGCTCGACCACCTCGCCCGCGTCGTCGTCCCACACGTTGAACTGGTAGGCGATGCCGCGGTTCAGGTAGGCGGCGGCGCGCATGCGGCTCTCGACCACGTCGCGCTGGTAGCCGACGGCCGGCTCGGCGAAGATGTCGCGGTCGAACAGCCAGCGGATCTGCGTGCCGTGCCGGTCCGGGTCGCAGGCCACGATCTTGTGCTTGCCCGGCACGCCCCGGCTGAACGCCTGGGTGAACTGCTGGCCGTCGCGCCAGACGGTGATCTCCAGTTTCTCGGACAGCGCGTTGATCACCGTCGCGCCGACGCCGTGCAGGCCGCCGGCCGTGCGGTAGGCTCCCTGCTCGAACTTGCCGCCCGAGTGCGGCACCGTCATGATGACGGTCACCGCCGGCAGCGTCTTGCCGTTGAGCTTCTTCTCGTCGAAGGGGATGCCGCGTGCCTCGTCGCGCACGGTGACCCAGCCCTCGCGGTCGATCTCGACCCAGATGTGGGTGCCGAAGCCGGCGATCGCCTCGTCGGTGGCGTTGTCCAGCGCCTCCCAGACGAGGTGGTGCAGGCCGGTCGTCCCGGTCGAGCCGATGTACATGCCGGGTCGCGTCCGGATCGCCTCGATCCCCTCGAGGACCCGGATGTCGGCCCCGGTGTACCCACGCGCAGGCGTCGCTGTCTCTACTACCATCGTCGCTCCTCGACCCGTCCGCCCTGCTCCGCGCCCTCGACGCCGCGCGTCACGCTGTGTCGTGGCGGTCAATCCGACCGCCCGCGTCCCGGACGGGTCAGAACTGATGTTCGACTTCTCGGCTAATTATAGCCCATCGCGCCGCCTCTGACCAGCCCCGCGCTGCGTACGTACGCTTTGCTTCCGTATTCTAACGTGACTCGCCGTCACGGCGAATCTCCTGGCGGCACCCGCGTTGCGGCGGGATACGGTGGCTGCTAGCATCGCGGGACCGGGACCCGCCAGGCGTGGGGCACCCGTCCGCAGGGAGAGGAGCGCACCGTGGAGCAGCGTCAGCTCGGCCGACTCGGACACCTGGACGCGGTCCTCATCTACGGCGGAGCCGCGCTCGGCGGCGTCACCCAGGAGGTCGCCGACGAGTCGATCGCCTTCGCCCTCGACGTCGGCCTCAACCACTTCGACACCGCCCCCAGCTACGGCGAGTCGGAGCTGCGCCTCGGCCCCTGGATGCCGAGAATCCGGGACCAGATCTTCCTCTCGACCAAGACCGGCGAGCGCGGTCGCGACGGCGCCAGGGCCGAGATTCACCGCTCGCTCGAGCGCCTCCAGACCGACCGCGTCGACCTGCTGCAACTCCACTCCGTCGGCGACCTGGAGCAGCTCGACCTGATCACCGCTCCCGGCGGCGCGCTCGAGGCGCTGATCGAGGCCCGGGAGGAGGGGCTCATCGGCGGCATCGGCATCACCGGCCACGGCCACCAGGCGCCGTCGACCCACCTGGAAGCCCTGCGTCGCTTCCCCTTCGATAC
The DNA here is from genome assembly GCA_035532355.1 of Thermomicrobiaceae bacterium. Taxonomy (GTDB): domain Bacteria; phylum Chloroflexota; class Chloroflexia; order Thermomicrobiales; family Thermomicrobiaceae; genus DASSZN01. The sequence goes on from DATKRJ010000100.1 coordinate 5,792, forward strand.
CGTCCTGACGCCCTACAGCTGGATCCTTGACCAGAACGAGGCGTTCCGCATGGACTTCGACCGCCTCGCGGTCGAGACGCGCCGCCGGGGTGTCGGCCTGATGACGATCAAGGCGATCGCGCGGGGGCGCTGGCCGGAGGGCACCCCGCCGCAGTACGACACCTGGTACGAGCCGCTGGACCGCGAGGAGTACATCGACGCGGCGGTCGCCTTCGTCCTGGCACGCCCGGAGATCACCAGCTTCACCTCCGCCGGCGACGTCCACCTCATCCCGATGATCGCGCGGGCCGTCGAGCGCGCCTCCGCCATGACACCGGAGCAGATCGACGCGGCCCTCGCCGGGCTCCAGCGGTACGCGTCACCGTTCGTCGCCGCCTGAGGCGCCGCTATGACAACCCGACCCGGTTGACCGGGCCGGGACGCGCCCGTACCATGCGCCTGCCGGCCGGAGCTGCGGCCGGTTCGATGCAGTCCGTCAACCTGTACTGCGGAACTGGAGCGCTGCCGATGACCACCCGCAATGGTCCGCCCGGCGACCCGTCGGAACAGCCGGACGGCGGACACGGGCAGGAGCACGAGTTCGGCTTCGATACCCGCGCCATCCACGCCGGCCAGCGGCCGGATCCCACTACCGGCGCCCGCGCCATGCCGATCTACCAGACCACGAGCTTCGTCTTCGAGGACGCCGAGTCCGCCGCCGCCTACTTCAACCTCCAGGAGTACGGCAATATCTACAGCCGCATCATGAACCCGACCGTCGCCGCTTTCGAGGAGCGTGTGGCCAGTCTGGAGGGCGGCGCTGGCGCGGTCGGCTTCGCCAGCGGCCTGGCCGCCCAGATGGCCGCCTTCTTCACCGCGCTCCTGCCCGGCGACCACGTCGTCTCCTCCAACGCCCTCTACGGCGGCTCGGTCACCCAGCTCAAGCACGTCCTCAACAAGTTCGGCATCGAGGTCAGCTTCGTCGACCCGGACGATCTCTCGGCCTGGGCCAACGCCGTGCGCCCCAGCACCCGCGCCCTCTACGGCGAGACCATCGGCAACCCGGGCGGCAATGTGCTCGACATCGAGGCGGTGGCCGCCATCGCCCACGCTGCCGGCGCCCCCCTGATCATGGACAGCACCTTCGCCTCGCCGTACCTCTGCCGGCCAATCCAGTGGGGCGCCGACGTCATCACCCACTCGGCCACCAAGTTCATCGGCGGGCACGGCACCAGCATCGGCGGCGTGGTCGTCGACTCGGGCACGTTCAACTGGTCGAACGGCCACTTCCCCGGGGTCGCCGAACCCTCGCCGGCCTACCACGGGCTCGCCTTCCACGAGACCTTCGGCGTCTACGGCTATTTGATGAAGCTGCGCGCCGAGACGCTGCGCGACCTGGGCGCCGCCATGAGCCCCTTCAACGCCTTCCTCTTCCTGCTGGGCCTGGAGACGCTGCCGCTGCGCATGGAGCGCCACGTCGCCAACGCCCTCGCCGTCGCCCGCTACCTCGAGAGCCACCCGATGGTCGAGCGCGTCAACTACCCGGGCCTGGAGACCAGTCCCTACTACGAGCTGGCGCGGAAGTACCTGCCGCGGGGAGCGGGCGCCATCTTCTCGATCGACGTCAGAGGCGGCCGGCTGGCCGGCGAGCGCTTCATCGAGGCGCTCCAGCTCTGGAGCCATCTGGCCAACGTGGGCGACGCCAAGAGTCTCGTCATCCATCCCGCCAGCACGACCCACCGCCAGCTGGAGGAGGACGAGCTGCGCGCGGGCGGCATCACTGCCGGCACCATCCGGCTCTCGGTCGGCCTCGAGAGCATCGACGATCTCATCTGGGACCTGGACCGCGGGCTGCGGGCCGCGGCGCGGGTCGTCGAGTCGCTCCAGACGGCGGCTCCGGCGGGAGGCGAGGGATGAGCACCAGCGAGCACGCCGGGACCCAGGCGACGCCGGGCGCGACGGACGTCCCGGCCCGCTTCCAGGACGAGCAGACGATTCGGGAGATCCTGCGCACCTCGCGCACCATCGCCATCGTCGGCCTGTCGTCCAACGTGCTGCGCGCGAGCAACTTCGTCGGCTTCTACCTGCAGCGCCACGGCTACCGGATCGTGCCGGTCAACCCGGGTGAAGGGGAGATCCTTGGCGAGACGAGCTACCCGGCGCTGACCGACATCCCGTTCCCGGTCGACGTGGTCGACGTCTTTCGCCGGCCGGACGCGGTGCCCGACATCGCCCGTCAGGCCGTGCGGATCGGCGCGCGGGTGCTCTGGCTGCAGTTCGGCGTGATCAGCCCGGAGGGGGCGGAGATCGCCGAGCGGGGCGGGCTCACGGTCGTCGTGGACCGCTGCATGAAGGTCGAGCACGCCCGCCACCTGGGCCGTATGCACCTCTACGGCCTCAACACCGGCGTCATCGCCTCCCAGCGGGGCCGGCTCTAGCACCACCACCCGACCCGTCCGGTTGCCGCCCCCGCGGCGCCGGCCCGGATGGCGAGTGCCTGCCGCCCGATAGGGTGGCTGCGACGTCGTCCGTCCCCACCCGCGATCGCGGTCAGGACGGGTCGCGTTTGGGCAGCAGGTAGTCCGGCACCGCCTCGGGCGCGAGCCGCCCGAGCGCCTCCGGGAACGCCGCGGCCAGCGTGCGCACGCGCTCGACCGGCTGCGAGCTGCGGGCCAGGCGGACGGCCTCGCGCACCGAGGGCGCGCGCTGCTCGATCTCCACCAGGAAGCCGCCGCCCAGCGCCGAGGTGTAGATCGCCTCGTCCGCCGCGCACAGGGTCGCCGCGGCCTCGCGCCAGCGGGGATGCCCAGCCGGGGCCATCGCCGTCATCCACCAGGTCAGCACGATCGTGCCGTCCGGCTCGACCTTGCTGGTGAGCGCCACCCCGTCACCCGCCTCGCGGATCCCACGGTCTCCCTCGACCACCGAGCCGAGCTCCTGAGCCACTTCCGCCAGGAGGTCGCGCCGCATCGCCGCCGTCAGCGTCTGCCGCCGCTCTGCCGCCGGCTGCCCGCCGGCCTCGTCGCCCGCCGTCATCCCGTGTTCCGCCCCTTCCCCGGCCGCCGGCCGGTCCGGTCGATTCTACCGTCTGGTACCGGGCCACGGACGACGCTGTGCTACCATGCCGCCGCGTGTGACGCGATTTGCCGCCGACCGGGCAGTGACAGGGAGGGTCCCACGATGCCAGAGGCCAAACGCTACGAGGGCGTCTACGCGGCCATGTCCACCCCGCTGACGGCCGAGCGGGAGATCGACCACGCCGGGGTCAAGCGCGTCGTCGACCACCTGCTGACCGGCGGCATCGACGGGCTGTCGATCCTGGGCTCCACCGGTGAGTGCAACGGGCTGCGCCACCCGCAGCGCCGGGAGATGCTGGAGACCACACTCGAGGCCGTCGCTGGGCGGGCGACCGTCTTCACCGGCGCGGCCGGCACCGTAGTCGATGACATCGTCGCCGATCTGCGGGCGACCGCCGGCATGGGCGCCGCCGGCGCGCTCGTACCGCCGCCCTTCTACTTCCCCCTCAGCACCGCGGCCGTGATCGCCTACTACGAGCACGTGGCCGAGGCCAGCCCGGTGCCGCTCATCCTCTACAACATCCCGCGCATGACCAAGGTGCAGATCGCCGTCGACGCCGTCGCCCGGCTCGCCGGCCACCCCAACATCATCGGCATCAAGGACAGCAGCGGCGAGTTCGGCTACTTCCAGGAGGTCGTCGAGGCGACCCGCGACCAGTCCCGGTTCTGCGTCCTGACCGGCTCCGACGGCATGCTGGCGGCCGCGCTCTTCGTCGGCGGTCACGGCGTCATCGGCGCCGGAGTGAACGTCGTGCCGGACCTCGAGGCGAAGCTCTATCAGGCGTTCAAGCGCGGCGATCGCGAGGGCGCGCTCGCCATCCAGCCTCGCATCGTCGCCGCCACCGCGGCCTGCCGCCTCGGGGTCTTCCCGGCGGCCTACAAGGGAGCGCTGGTGGTCAAGGGGCTGTGCGGGCCGACCATGTCCCGCCCGATTCCCGCCCTCACCGACCCCGAGCTCGCGCAGCTGCGCGACCGCCTGAGCGCGCTCGGCATCGTCGGCTAGCGCGAGTCGGGCCGGCGAATTGACTCGCGGCGGGTGCCCCCGACTCCGGCGCGCCCCACCGCGTCGATGATGGATCACAACCGGCAGGGAGGCGTTGAGCCCATGGCGAACGCGTGCGATCAGTACCTCAGAGACCACGAGGGTGAGCACCTGGACCAGCTCAAAGAGCTGCTGCGGATCCCCAGCGTCAGCGCGCTGCCGCAGCACCGCGACGACGTCCTGCGCGCGGCCGAGTGGGTCGCCGGACATCTCCGCGCGATCGGGGTTCCCGACGTCGCGCTGCTGCCGACCGCCGGCAACCCGGTCGTCTTCGGCGCCTGGATCGTCGATCCGTCGAAGCCCACCGCCATGGTCTACGGCCACTACGACGTTCAGCCGCCCGATCCACTCGACCTCTGGCTGACTCCACCGTTCGAGCCGACCGAGCGCGACGGCAAGCTGTACGCCCGGGGCGCCTCAGACGATAAGGGCAACCTCTTCGTCGCCCTCAAGGGGCTCGAGGCGGTCGTGGCCACCCAGGGCCGGCCGCCGGTCAACCTCAAGTTCTTCTTCGAGGGCGAGGAGGAGGTCGGCAGCCCCAGCCTGCCCGTGTTCGTCCATGCCGAGCGCGAGCGACTGGCCTGCGACTTCATCATCAGCGCCGACGGCAGCATGTTCGCGCCCGATCGCCCGTCGCTCACGCTCGCCAGCAAGGGCCTGGCTGCCTGCCAGATCAACGTGCGCACCGCCAGCGGTGACATGCACTCGGGGCAGTTCGGCGCGGCCGTGCCCAACGCCGTTCAGGCCATCATCCAGCTCGCCGCCAGCTTCCACACGCCCGACGGCCGGGTGGCGGTCGAGGGCTTCTACGACACCGTCCGCGACCTGACGCCGGAAGACCGCGCCGAACTGGCCGCCGTGCCGCTCGACGAGGAGGAGTACCGCCAGCGCGTGGGCGCCCGCGCGCTCTGGGGCGAGCCGGGCTACCGCGCCATCGAGCGCACCTCGGCGCGGCCCACGCTCGACCTCAACGGCGTGTGGGGCGGCTTCCAGGGCGCCGGAATCAAGACGGTCACGCCCGCCGAGGCGCACGTCAAGGTCACCTGCCGGCTGGTGCCCGAGCAGGAGCCGGGCCAGATCCTCGAGCTGATCGAGCGCCACGTCGCCCGGCACTGCCCGCCGACCGCCGCCTGCACGGTCGACCGCTTCGCCGGCTCGGCGCGCCCCTTCAAGATCTCGCGCGAGCACCCGGCACTGCAAAAGGCCAACGTCGTGCTCGGGGACCTCTACGACCGCGATCCCCTGATGGTCCGGCTCGGCGGCACGTTGCCCGTCGCGGACATCTTCCAGCGAGAGCTCGGCGCCGACATCATCTTCTTCGCCTGGGGTATGCCGGACTCCCAGGTCCACGCACCGAACGAGTCGTTCCGGCTCGACAGCTTTCGCCAGGCCCCGCGTGCCTGGTGCGCCTACCTCGACGCCCTCGCCGAGTAGGCCCTTCGCCGGCAGGGTCGGATCCGGAAGTCCGGCCCTTCCGGCGGTACACGGGTCACGTTTTCGGGCATTACCTGCGCGTACGTACGCGCCTTCTGCTACGCTGTGCCCGGCGGACACCGATCGGTTCGTCCGGCGCGGAGGCGGAAGGATTCGATCCCATGGCACGTGGCTGGTGGTTGCTGTCGTCGCGGCTCGGCCGGTTCTCGACGCTCGTCGGCGCGGCCGGCGCGACGACAACCGCGACCCCGGGGCTTGGAGTGCTGCTCGGCACGGCCGTGGCGCTCGCCCACCTGCGCCGTCCGCGCTCGTTGCCGCGGGCGGACGTTCCCGACCACACGCTGATGGCGACACGGCTGCGCGCCGCGGTCGAGCAGGGGAGTCTGGCCGGGAAGAGCGGTCTGCACCGGCCAACGCCCGAGCGCTGAGCCCGCCGTTCGCCGGGCCGGTTCGGCGACGCCGGCCCGCGCGGCCTCCGATCAGGGCAGCCCCCGCCACCGCTCCCGCCCGGCGCCGGAGTGCGGCGGATCTCCCCCGAACGCGGAAATTCGTCGAGCGCCATGATGCTGACTCTGAGACACCAGGGGCCGCTTGCCGCTCCGCGACGCGCCGGCAGCAACCCTGGAGACAGTGCATATCGCCGCGGCCCGGCCCGTCCGCGCGGCCCCGCCCGCGAGTTACGTCGTGACCGGATGGCACGAATTGGCTCGATTGGAGTGGTGCGGTCCCGCCAATCGCCCGTGGACGCGGTACACGCGATTTGACCTGGCCGCTTTGGCCTGCTATCCTGTGCCACAGATCCGGTTATGCAAACGGCCAGGCATCGGGGACATGCCGGGGACTTTGGCCGTAGACCGGACGCGTTCTGTACGGGGACGGGAAGGGAATACAGATGGACCGCCGCTTTGGCGCGCGGCGCGGACGGGCTATGCCCGACTCCGCCGCCACGCCGGTGTCGTCGGAACCTCAGTTCGGCTGGCGCCGCGACCTCGACCCCCTCGCCAGCACGGCAGCTACACCATCCACACCGCCAGCTCCGGTTACATCACCTGTCCGGCAGCACGATCACCCGGCGGCTTGGGCTGCCCGGCGGCCGAGCCTCCCGGCGCGGACGCGGTATGACCGGCCGCCGGAGTATCCGGCGATCACACCGCGACCTATCACGCACGGACGCAGCCCACTCGACGAGTGGCTGGCCGCGCGTGACTACTGGTTCCCGTCGGAGCTCCCGGCCGGCTGGGAGCCGCCGAGCCGCCTGGCGGGTCACGGACGCGCGCTGGCGCAATCGGTCGCCGTCGCCACCACGGTAGCGGCCGTCGCGACCAGCGGCATTCTCGGCACCGGCGTCGCCGCGGCCGCCCCTGCCGCGTCGAACGCGACGGACACCGGCAGCCACCGGGCGGTCTCCGCCGCCCCCACCACGACGACGACCACCACCGCCGCGACGACCTCCTCGGCGCCGGCGGGCAGCACCGTCTACACCGTCGTCACCGGCGACAATGTGCACGCCATCGCCGCGCGCTTCGGGGTCTCCACCAGCGCGGTCATCTCCGCCAACACGCTGCCCAAT
>DATKRJ010000101.1:0-10633 GCA_035532355.1 Thermomicrobiaceae bacterium
GCGACCGAGCAGGACGTCGAAGCGGGCGGGCCAGGCGCCGGGATGCCACTCGAAGCGGGCGCGCTCGAAGTACTGGACGGTGACGCCGTTGGCGACGAACTCCTCGGAGATGGGGTAGCCGAACGCGGCCAGGCCGCCGAACTGCTCCCAGTAGCGCAGGAAGCCGCCGGCGACGGTGAACCCGGTCTCCGGGAAGGTGCGCGAGTCGGCCGGCGGAGCAGGCGGGGTGGCGCCGGAGTAGGCCGTGTCGAAGTAGCGCCAGACGGTGGCGGAGGCGCTCTGGGCGTGCGCGTAGGCATCCTGCCAGCTCGGACCGTAGCTGCCCAGGTAGGAGATCGCATAGGCGTAGTCGTGGCCGTTGCGGCTGAAGACGACCAGGCCCGCGTCGTTCCACGTGTTCTCCGGCTCGTAGAGCTGGCCGATCTTGTGGTAGAGGCGAGCATCGCTTGAGAGGGGCGAGCCGAGCGACTGGTTCATCCAGTCGGGCGCGATCGTCAGGCTCCAGAGGACGTAGCTGGTGGCCCACGACGAGAGCGCCTGGCCGCGGTACAGCTTGACGAGCATGAGGTTGAGGTCGTCGGTCGTCAGCAGGTTGTCGCCCGTACCGTAGCCGTACTCGTCGTCCGGGTAGCCGGGTGGATGCGCGAGCACCGAGCCGGTCGCGCCGAGGCCGCGCATCAGGTCGTTGACGCGGTGGATGCCGGCGCCGATGTCCCCGCCCCCGACGTAGCCGAGGAGTTCGCGGGCCGGCGGAGTGTTGCTCGGGCCCATCATCGAGCGCACCAGGTCATCGACCTCGTCGGCCGTGTAGCGTCCGGCCTCGATGTCCTGCGCCACCGCCATGATGATGCCGAGCTTGATCGTGCAGGCGGCGATCTGCGGCCGCGATCCGTTGACCGCGATCGCCTGGCCGGTCTGCAGGTCGGTGACGCTGACCGCGTTCTCACCGTCCCAGCCGGCGACCAGCGCCTGCAGCTCGCCCTGGAGCCCGTTCCAGGTGGAAGCGGCCTCGAGTCGCGTCGAGGCCGGCGTGCCGGTCACCGCGGCCCGGGCGTCGAGCGCCGGGACCAGGAGCAGGACCAGGGCGAGCGCGATGACGAGGCGACGCATTCTGCTCCTCCCTTTCCCGGTGCCGGGCGCGCGTCGTGCGCCATCACGTCCGCCGCGGCGCGGTTCGGACGGACACCCGACGTCCACGATAGGGCGTGGGTCGTGGCGTTGTCGCAACGAGAAGGGCGCAGTTGCGACAACTGCGTATCGGGCGGGCTCCCCGGCCGGCACGACACCGCCAGAGCTCGAGCACGGGCGGCCTGCGGCCTGCCAAAGGCGGACCGGGTCTGACCTGGAGGGCACGGTGCGTCGTGGGAACCAACGCCGCGCACCACGATTTGGTCGTCCGCCTGGTGGAGGATGGGTCGCGGCCGGCCGACTATCGCTCCCGGCGCTGGACGCGCCATCCGAGACCATCTTCGGCGATACTGGCACCGCGCGCTGGGGGCGCCGGACGGAGGGCCGCATCCGTCGTCGACGCGTGTGGCGACATCGGCCGGGTAGCGGAGGAGGCCGACGTGGCCGCGGCCGCACGGATGTTCGAATGGGCGGGCGCGCCGCCGGCGAGTCCCAACGCCGTTGTGGCGTCCGACTTGCGGGGTTGTCCTGCCCGGTGACGACGCCAGGTGTTCACGGTTGGGCCTGCCCGCCGGGTGCGGCGGGACGGAGCGAGGGAGGGAGCACGGCATGCCGATGGCGGAGCGACGCGCCGAGTGCGTGTGGCACGGGAACCTTATGCAGGGCGACGGCCAGCTGGCGGTCGGGAGCGGCGCCTTCGGGCCGACACCGGTCGACTTCCCGGCCCGGACGCAGAGCCCCGACGGGAAGACCAGCCCGGAGGAGCTGATCGCGGCGGCGCAGGCCGTCTGCTACGCGATGGCGCTGTCGCACACGCTGACGCAGGCGGGCCACACGCCGGAGCAGTTGACGGTCGACGCGACTGCCGCGCTGGACGCGGATGGCGGTGGGCTGAAGGTCACGACGGTCACGATCAACGTCACCGGGCGCGTGCCGGGCGTGGACGCCACCGGGTTCCAGCAGTTCGCGCGGCAGGCCAAAGAGGGCTGCCCGGTCAGCAATGCCCTGAAGGGTAACGTCGACATCCAGGTGCACGCGCAGCTGGGGTAGGCAGCGGGCCGGCGCCCTCACCCCGGCCCCCTCCCCAATCTTGAGAGAGGGGAGGGCCAGCGATAGCGAGCCGGGGTGAGGGTCGCTGAGCCGCGTCTGATGCCTGCGGGCCGTGTGCCCACGGGAGACCGGATGCGAGTCGCGCTCTTCATCACCTGCTTCAATGACACCCTGTTTCCCCAGACGGGGCGCGCGGTCGTCCAGGTGCTGGAGCGCCTGGGGCACCAGGTCGACTTCCCGTTCGAGCAGACCTGCTGCGGGCAGATGCACTTCAACACCGGCTACCAGCGGGAGGCCATCCCGCTGGCGCGGCGCTTCGTCCGCGTCTTCGCCGACGCCGAGGCGGTCGTGGCGCCGTCGGCCTCCTGCGTGGCGATGGTGCGCCACTTCTACCCGATGCTGGCCAGGCTGTCGGGCGACGAGCGGCTGGCCGCCGACATCGAGGCGCTGCGGCCGCGCGTGTTCGAGCTCTCAGAGTTCCTGGTGCGTCGGCTGGGCGTCGAGGACGTCGGCGCCTACTACCCCCACCGCGTGACCTACCACCCGACCTGCCACTCGCTGCGCATGCTCGAGGTCGGTGATGCGCCGCTCCGGCTGCTCAGGCAGGTCCGGGGGATCGACCTGGTCGAGCTGGAGTCGGCGGAGGAGTGCTGCGGCTTCGGCGGCACCTTCGCCGTCAAGAACGCGGACACCTCCCTGGCGATGCTGGCCGACAAGCTGCGGCGCGTGATCGACACCGGCGCCGAGGTCTGCACCGCGGGCGACAACTCATGCCTGATGCAGATCGGGGGCGCGCTCTCCCGCGAGCGGGCCGGCGTCCGGACCGTGCACCTGGCGGAGATCCTGGCCTCGACCGAGGAGGATGCGCGGCGATGACGCTGGACGCGGTGGTCACCCGGGGACATCCGACCTTCGAGCAGCGCGCGCCGGCCGCGCTGGCGGACTCGCAGCTGCGGCACAATCTGCGCAACGCGACCGGGACGATTCGGCGCCGGCGTGCCGCCGCCGTCGGCGAGATGCCCGACTGGCAGGCGCTGCGGGAGGCGGGCCGGGCGATCAAGGAGCGCACGCTACGCCACCTCGACCACTACCTGCTGCAGCTCGAGGCGGCGGTCGAGCGCGCGGACGGACAGGTGCACTGGGCGCGCGACGGCGACGAGGCCAACGCCATCGTCGTCGATATCGTGCGGCGGCACGGCGAGACGGCCGTGGTGAAGTCGAAGTCGATCACCAGCGAGGAGACGGGGCTCGACGCGGCGCTCTCCGCGGCCGGGATCACGGCCACGGAGACGGATCTCGCCGAGCTGATCGTTCAGCTGGCGCACGACACCCCCTCCCACATCCTGGTGCCGGCCATCCACTTCAACCGCGCGCAGATCCGCGAGCTCTTCATCCGCGAGCTGGGCGTGCCGGGCCTGAGCGACCGTCCGGCCGACCTGGCGGAGGCCGCCCGCGTCTATCTGCGCCGCAAGTTCCTTGAGACGCGCATCGGCATCACTGGCGCCAACTTCGCCGTCGCTGAGACCGGGACGGTCTGTGTGGTGGAGTCGGAGGGCAACGGCCGCATGGTCGCGACCCTGCCCGACGTGCTGATCACCCTCGCCGGAATCGAGAAGGTGCTGCCGACCTGGCGGGACCTCGAGGTCTTCCTGCAGCTCTTGCCGCGCTCGTCGACCGCCGAGCGCATGAACCCCTACAATTCGTTCTGGACCGGCGTGACCGAGGGCGACGGTCCGCGCGAGTTCCACCTGGTGCTGCTCGACAACGGCCGAACCGACGTGCTGCGCGACGAGGTCGGGCGTCAGGCGCTGCGCTGCATCCGCTGCAGCGCCTGCCTGAACGTCTGCCCGGTCTACTCGCGAGTTGGAGGGCACGCCTACGACTCGGTCTACCCGGGACCGATCGGAGCGATCCTGACGCCCCAGCTGCGGGGCCTCGCCCAGGCCGGGTCGCTGCCCTGGGCGTCGAGCCTGTGCGGCGCCTGCTACGAGGTGTGCCCGGTGATGATCAACATCCCGGAGGCGTTGGTCCACCTGCGGGGGCGGGTCGTGCGAGAGGGTCAGGACGCGCGTGGGTTGCGCGGCCGGCTCGATCCGGAGAACGTGGCCATGCAGGCGGTCGCGCTGGCGTTCGGCGACGCTCGGCGTTTCGAGGCGGCGCAGCGACTGCTCCTGCGGGGAGCGGGACCCGTCACGCGCGCTGGCGCGGCGCCAGGCGGTCGGGGACCGCTGGCGGCCTGGACGACGCTGCGGGACCTGCCCGATTTGCCGGGGCAGACCTTCCGCGACTGGTGGCGGGAGAACCGATGAGCGGGGCGCGCGAGGACGTGCTGCGGCGGGTGCGCGCGGCGCTGCGCGACGTCCCGACCGGCGAGACACCGGAGGATGTCCCTGTGCCGCGCGACTACCGTGGGGCGGGCGTGCTCCAGCGCGAGGAGGTCGCCGCCCTCTTCGCGGAACGGGTCGCCGAGTACCGGGCGACGGTGCACCGGGTGACACAGGACGGTATTGCGGAAGCAGTCGCCGAGGCCTGCGCGCGGCGTGGCGCGCGGCGGATCGTCGTGCCGCCCGACCTGCCGGACGGGTGGCTACCGGGCGAGATCGAGGTCGTGCGCGACGAGGGGCTGAGCAACGCCGCGTTGAACGACAGCGACGGCGTGCTCAGCGGCTGCGCGCTGGGGATCGCCCAGACCGGAACGATCGTGCTCGACGGCGGGCCGCGGCAGGGCCGGCGCGCGATCACCCTCCTGCCCGACTATCACCTGTGCGTCGTCTTCGCCGACCAGCTCGTCGAGCTGGTGCCGGAGGCCATCGCCCTGCTGGAGGCGGCGGCGCGCACCGGCCGGCCGGTCACCTTCATTTCCGGCCCCTCTGCCACCTCCGACATCGAGCTCCAGCGGGTGGAGGGCGTCCATGGGCCACGCACGCTGGAGGTCCTGCTGGTCGAGGAAGCGGTCACCCAGTCCCCGGTGCTCCGCCGGCAGCGGAATGCGACCCGGCCGGCGCACGTTCGAGAATCTGGCCGCACCGGGTCGCGAAGATAGGGGAGAGATGGCAGGACCGACCAACGGCAAGAACCCACCGGGGAACGAGCTCCACTTCGGCATCCTGACCCAGCAGGAGTGGCGCAGCTGGGACGAGATGCAGGAGCAGTGGCAGTGGGCAGAGGAGACCGGCTGGGACTCTGCCTGGGCCTACGACCATTTCTTCTCGCTGCAGCAGGGTGAGATGGGGCCCTGTCTGGACGGATGGACGCTGCTGGCCGGGTTGCTGGCACGGACGCGCCGGCTCCAGGCCGGGCTGATGGTCACCGGCCTCACCCACCGGTATCCCGCGGTCCTCTTCAAGCAGGCGGTGACGGTCGACGTCATCTCGGGCGGGCGGCTGATCCTGGGTATCGGCGCGGCCTGGAACGAGCGCGAGCATCGCGCCTACGGCATCCCGTTCCCACCCGACGGCGAGCGCGTCGACCGCTTCGGCGAGGCGATGGCGATGCTCCGGCTGTTGGAGACCGAGGAGCGAACCACCTTCCACGGCGACCACTACCAGCTGGAGGAGGCGCCCTTCGAGCCGAAGCCGGTCTTCGGGCACATTCCGCTGCTGATCGGCTCGACCGGCCGGCGCATGCTGCGGCACGTCGCCCGTTACGCGGACCAGTGGGACGGTGAGGGCTCGCCCGAGGAGTACGCGCGGCACAGCCGGCGCCTCGACGACGCCTGCCGGGAGATTGGACGCGACCCGGCGGAGATCCGCCGCGTGCTCTCGACCCGCATCGAGGACGTCGCCTCCACCGAGGACGAGTTCCGCCGCTGGGCGGCCGGCTACACGGCAATCGGCGTGCGCACCTTCATCATCCACGTGTCACGCGGCGGGCCGTCCCCGGCGCTGCGGGCCATCGCCGAGCGCGTGATGCCGGACCTGCGGGCCGAGTTCGCGGCGAGGGAGCCGAGCGGCACCCGCGTGGACTGAGGGCGCCGCTAGCCGACGGGCGGCTCGTCAGACTCTCTTGGGAGGAGGGGCTCCTCGTCGACGGGGGTGGTCGTGTCCCTGGCCGCGAGCAGCCCGAAATCCACCACATAGACGTTGAAGCTGCCGGGACGGAACTCGAGCGAGTAGTCGTAGGCGTCCGCGCCGGCCAGCTGCCGCGTGTCCAGGGCGCTCAGGACCACCCGCACCAGGTCGTCGTCCAGCAGGGTCACGCCGCCCGGCGGCGTGCGCGTGGACTTGACCAGCAGGTCTCCGATCTCGTCGGGCGTGTCGGCGCTGCCGCGCGGCCGCACCCGGAAGTCGATACTCGTCAGATCCCAGTCGACCACTACGAACGGCAGGTGGACCGGCAGGTTGTAGGTATTCTCCTGGCCGCGGAGCAGCTCCAGTCTGGACATGGCGCGTCACCCCTATCGATGACCCTCATCGCCGGCATCGCCCGGGCGGGCACTCGAGAAGTCGCAAACCACACACCATCAGACCGGGGAGCCCTGCCGGCTGGGCCGCGCCGGACCGTCTGGGCGTCGAGCCGCCTACCAGGCACGCATCGAGTCGAGGAAGAGCTGTCGCAGGTCCTCCTCGCCGGCCGGCCGCGGCGACAGCTTGGTCACCCGGTGCTGTGGGAGAGTGCCGGCCACCAGGTCGGCGACGTCGTCGGACTCGAAGCCGACGGCGGCTAGCCCGTTCGGCATGCCGAGGCGGCGCATCAGGTCCACGATCGCGCCGGCCAGCACCTGCCCGGCGTCCTGCGGGCCGGCGCCTGCCGTGTCGGCGCCCATCAGACGGGCCGCCTCGAGGTGGCGCTCGGGGTTGGCCGGGGCGGTGAAGCGGAAGACGGCCGGGGCGTGCAGGATCACCGACATCCCGTGCGGGAGGATGGCGTGATCCCGCGGGTAGCCCTCGGGGACGAAGTCGCGCACCATGCCGGACACGGGGTAGGACATACCGTGCGGCAGGTGCACCCCCGCGTTGCCGAAGCCGATGCCGGCGAACGCGGCAGCCAGCAGCATCTGCCCGCGCGCCTCCACGTCGTCCGGGTCCTCGATGGCGCGCACGAGATTAGCGGCCACCATGTGGATCGCCTGCCGGGCCCAGATGTCGCTGATGGGGTTGGCCCCCTGGTAGGCCGGGCGCATGGCCGGTATCTCGGGCGCCTCGCGCCGGTCGTAGGGCAGCGCGGTGAACGACTCCAGCGCGTGGCTCAGGACGTCGAGTCCGGAGCAGGCCGCGACCATGCGCGGGAGCGTGCGCGTGTTGTCGGGATCGACGATGCCCATCACCGGGCGCAGCGCGCGGTGGGCGATGCCGGTCTTGGCGTGCATCTCGGTGAGGTCGAAGATCGCGACGCCGGTCGTCTCGCTGCCGGTGCCGGCGGTGGTCGGGACGGCGATCAAGGGCTGGAGTCGGCCGGGTACGGGGCGACCCTCGCCGATCGGGCGGTTGACGTAAGCCAGGAAGTCCGCCGGATAGGTGGCGTAGAGGTTGGCGGCCTTGGCGGTGTCCATGCTGGAGCCGCCACCGACGGCCACGTAGCCGTCGAAGTGCCCCTGCACGGCGAAGTCGATCGCGTCTCGGAAGGAGAGATCGGTGGGCTCCACGCGCACGCGGTCGTAGAGCACCGCGTCGAGGCCCTCGCCCTGGAGGGCGTCCATGACCGTGGCCACCGTCTCCGTCTGGGCGACGCGCGGGTCGGTGACGACCATGACGCGCCGCGCGTCGAGCTGCTGCATGTCGTAGCCGACCTCGTGGGTCGATCCCGGGCCGAATTTGATGCTCGACGTGTCCATCGTGAAGATGGTCTCGGTGGTCATCGACACCCTCCCTCTCGGCCGGTACGGCGCGCCGCTCACCCGAACAGCACCAGCATACAACGGGCTCCGCGAGGGAGAGTGGCACCGCGCTTGCATCGTCCCCACGGCCGGCGTGGCCCAGCCGGCAACGTCACGGTCATGCTGGACAGCGAAGGAGGCGGTATGCACACGTGGGCCTGGATCGTCTTGATCATCGTCGCGGTCGTCGTCGGCGCGGGGTTGGCCTGGACCTACCTGCGCCGCGAACGCACGAAGGCGCTCGCCGGGCACTTCGGCCCGGAGTATGACCGCACCGTTACGCAGTACGGCGACCGCGGCCGGGCTGAGGCCGTGCTGGAGGCCCGGGAGGAGCGCGTCAGCCAGCTGGACATTCACCCGCTGTCGCGCGATGACCGCGCGCGCTTTGGCGCGGCGTGGCTGAGCGTACAGCAGCGCTTCGTCGACGACCCGTCGGGTGCCGTCGGCGAGGCGGACGGCCTCGTTCAGCAGCTCATGCGCGCCCGCGGCTACCCGGTAGGCGACTTCGACGAGCGCGCCGCCGACATCTCGGTGAGCTACCCGGACCTGGTGGAGAACTACCGGGCGGCGCACCGCATCGCCGAGCGCAACAGCCACGGCGAGGCCAGCACCGAGGATCTGCGTCAGGCGATGATCCACTACCGTTCACTCTTCGATGAACTGCTTGGCGCCGGTGAGCGCGTGGCAGAGCGGGAGGCACGACGATGAGCCAAATCCCATACGAGAACCGCGAGCAGGTCGACTCCGGGCAGGAGATGCCGGTAGACCAGAGGCCACAGGGCGCGCCTGACGATCCCCGACAGAGGGGCCAGGGGCTGAGCACCGCCGACATGGCCGCGGCCGCCCGCCCGGCCGACGTCCGGGAACAACCGGCAGCGGCGACCCGCGGGCCGGGTCCCGCCGCCGGCGCCGACGGCGAGGGCGACGAACGGGAGCCGCTCTTCGCCTCCGACGAGGCCGAGGGGTTCCGCGGCCGATGGGGCGACGTCCAGACCGGGTTCGTCGACAGCCCGCGCCAGGCGGTGGAGGAGGCCGACCGGTTGGTCGCGGCGGTCATGCAGCGCCTCGCCCAGGTGTTCGCCGACGAGCGCTCCGAGTTGGAGAACCAGTGGGAGCACGGCGAGGACGTCTCGACCGAGGATCTGCGACAGGCGCTGCGGCGCTACCGCTCGTTCTTCGACCGGCTGCTGTCGATCTGACCGGCAACCGGGGCGGGGCGCGACGACCACGGGGATGAGCCCACGGCTCGTCCCCGCTCGTGGAGTTCGCGGGCTACTGGTGGCGGTGTGCGAGGTCGAGGACCGAGTCCTCGCCGCCGAAAGGGTTCGGCGCGTAGGCGTCGGCAGCCGGGTCGTTGTCCCAGCGATCACCGTCGAGCACGTAGCGGAAGTGGTAGCACTGGCCCGGCTTGAGCGAGACGGTGGCGTCGAAGCTACCGTCGCGCTTACGGCGCATCGGATTCGCCTGCTCGTCCCAGCCGTTGAAGTCGCCGACCACCGCCGCGGACGCGGCGTCGGTCCCGGCCGGCAGCTCGAACGTCACCCGGCACGAGCGCCCGGTCCTGGTAAAGGTCTTCTCGATCATGGTCCTGGCCTATCTCCTGACACCCCGAAACGATACCGAGCCTGAGTCTACCTATTTCAATCGCACGACGACTGCCTCGTGGGCGCGCAGGCGAAACGATCCGTCCACCGTCTCGCCGGTGCGGTCGAGATGGGTCGAGAGCTCGATCGGGCCGCGAAGGTCCGGCTGCCGCGGCGCGAACTCCTGCTCGATGTCGCCGAGGTTGAGCGCGACGAGGAACTCTGACCCGTCGAGCTCGCGCCGGTAGCCCAGCAGGTTGCCCTCGACCGGCACCGGCACGTAGCAGCCGACCTGCAGCGCCGGCTCGGCCCGTCGCAGGGCGATCAGCCGTCGGTAGAGCGTCAGTATCGAGCGGGGGTCGTCTCGCTCGGCGGCCACATTGACCCGCGCGGCGTCGTCCGCCAGCGGCAGCCAGGGGGTGCCATCGGTGAAGCCTGCCTGCGGGCCGGAGTCCCACTGCATCGGCGTTCGCTCGGGGTCGCGCCCGAGCCCCAGGCCCGGGACGTGGCGCTCGATCGGGTCCTGAGCCCGATCGGGCGGGATCTCGACGTCGTGCATGCCGATCTCATCGCCCTGATACATGGTGGGCGTGCCGCGCAGGGTGAGGAGCAGCACGGCCGCGACGCGGGCCTGCGCGGGGCCGATGCGGCTGGCGACGCGCGGCTTGTCGTGGTTGCCGAGCACCCAGTTGGGCCAGGCACCGTCCGGCAGCGCGGCCTCGTAGCGGTCGACGACGGCCCCGATGTGCGCGGCGTCCCAGGGCTGCAGGATCAGCTGGAAGTTGGCCGGCAGGTGGCAGCCGTTCCCGTTGACGCCGTAGTAGGCGACGAGCCGCTCGATCGGCAGGTAGATCTCGCCGATCATAACGCGCTCGTCGTACCCATCGAGCACGGCGCGCATCTCGGCCATGACCTCCTGCATCTCCGGCAGGTCGCTGGTGAAGGCCGCCAGCAGCGCGTGGTAGGGGTCGTCGCCCGGGCGGTAGTCGGGGTTGGGCGGGTTGTCGCGGAGTTGCTCGTCCTCGAACAGGTACCAGACGGCGTCGAGACGGAACCC
>DATKRJ010000102.1:0-2622 GCA_035532355.1 Thermomicrobiaceae bacterium
CTCCAGCCGGCATGCGGCTACGTCCGCCGGCTGCCCAGTATATGCGGAAGGGCTGTGGGCTCGTCGGCCTGCTGGCCGGGACTTGGTCGGATCGTGAGCGCAAACTGCCGGGGTCACCCAGCGAGCCAGGATCGCGCCGGCGCCTCGCTCCGCCGTCGGTGCCGTGTCCTGCCGAGCCCGGCGCGGCTACGACTCTATCCCTGATCGCACCACGACCGCCTGCCGGTGAGCGCGGAGGTCGCCAGCGTCGATCATGGTTCGTCACGGTCCCATCTCAGAGGCTGAGGTGGGCGGCCTCGGCCTGACGCGCCGCCAGGAGTGGCTCCGGATGTTCTCGACAACCGATCGTGAAAGCGGTGGTTAGTCGGGTGTGCCAACCAGGAGGCCCTGGTGCGGCACGATGGTGAACGCGGTATCGAGCACGTCGGCCAGCTTGAGCAGCGTGTCCAGCCGGGGGGCGGTGGTGCCGTTCTCCCAGCGGGCCACGGCGGACTGGGTGGTGCCGAGGCGCTCAGCGAGTTGCTGCTGGGTGAGGCCGGCGTCGAGGCGGGCGCGGACCAGCGCCAGTTGGAACGCGAAGGCTGCACGGTTGGCCTCGCGGGCCTCACGGAAGGCGGGATCGCGGCGCTCGCGCTCGGCCACGTAGTCGCGGTGCTTCACGGCTCCTCCCTCTCGAGTCGGCGCAAGTAGTCGTCCAGCCGGACCTCGGCCAGGGCGATTTCCCCCGGTGGAGTCCGCTGGACCTTCTTGGTAAAGGCGTGGAGGAGGACGATCCTCCGGCCCACGACGGCCGCGTAGAGCACGCGATGCTGGAGTCGGCCGGTGACCCGGAGTTCCCAGATCCGGCCGCGCAGGGGCTTGACGTGGGGCGGGTCGAGCCGGGTGCCGAGGGCCTCAACGAGGTCGAGCTTGCGGACGACCCGCTCGGCCTGCTCAGCGGAGAGGTCGTCGAGGAACTCCCGCACCGGGCAGCGGCCGGCGGCCGTTTCGTAGTAAACCAGTTCCCACCTGTCTGCACCGGCCACGGCCTCACTATAGCATTACCGCTATATCCGTGCCACATGCCGGCGGAAAGGTGATCTCGGCGGATGCACCCACGGCCGCGGTGAGTTGGGTGGCGAGGTCGTCCGAGGAAGAGCCACACCATGCCCAGGTTCGAGCGGAGATCGGTGGCCCGATCAGTGCCCATCGCCGGCCCTGCGCGGTGGTTTGAGTTCCTGAACCGCATGTGCGTGCCGGCGTCGGAGTTGAAGGCTGCCGCGCCGCTGGCGCCGCCGAACTGGTTCATGACGCGCTGGTCCGCGCCCATCTCGCGGAGGAGCTCTCGACCGGGTCACCCAGGACCGCGAGACGGTGCTGATCACCCGGTGCGGCGCCGAGACGGTCGCCATGATCGCCGCCGACGAGCTCGACGCCCTGCCGGAGACGGTCTGCCTGGCGCGCTCGGAGCTGGGGCTTGACCGCGAGTAGGGAGCGGGTCGGCGTGCTCATGCTCTGCGACCCGCACTTCCGCGAGGACCTGCGGTACTTGCGCCGATGGGTCGACCGGGAGCGCCGGACGGCGTTGCGGGTGCTCCGGCTGATGGAGGCCGTGACGCGCGATCCCTACGCCGGCGAGGGGAAGCCGGCGCGGCTGAAGTACCTCGACCCCGACGTGTGGTCGCGGCGCATCACCCAGGAGCACCGTCTGGTCTACCACGTCGCCGCCGACCGCGTCACCTTCCTCCGGGCCCGCTACTACTACGGAGCGTGACGGCCGGCCGGCGCGGTCGATGAGGATGGCGCGCGAGCCGGGCGGCATGCTCGACGTGACGCGCTGCGGTTCGGTGTGAATTCAGCTCGCGGCGCGCGATCGCCGCAGGGCTTCGGCGCGCTGCTTCACCCCCAGCAGCATCCGCGTCGTCATGATGAACGCCGCGGGTTCACTGATGGCCATGGCGATCCGCCAGCCAACGGTGTTCGGGAAACGCTCGGCGCCGCGCGTCACCAGGCGCGTCCGATTGGCGTCGAGCGGGTAGAGGCCAAACTGCCACACCCAGTCCATGCCGTGCGCGTTGAGGCCCAGTGCGAGCGCGCGGAAGGGCTCGATGACTTTCACGGTCAGGAAGTCGCCGTGTCCCCAGGGGATCCTGTCCCCCACGGCCAGGTGCTGGAACTCGGGCAGGATGCGGGTCGCGCTGGGCCGGTCCAGAAAGCCAAACAGCCGGTCGAGCCAGTCGTAGCTGTACAGGCCGCCGCGCTGGTAGCCCATCTGCGCCAGCCAGGGCCAGATGTCCTCCGGGGGCGCGTCGACGGTGACCGCCTGCATCGCGCCACTCGACGGGTTGGTGATGACCTCGTCGCCGGGCATGGCGCGCGTGACCTCGTCGGGCATGGTGCCCCAGCGGTTGAACCAGCGCCGGACCGGGAACCAGTACAGCAGCGCCAGCGACGCGGCCCCGCCGCCGAGCACGATTCGGCGCACCCCTGGGCGGACGCGGGCCGTGCGGCGCGGTGCTGGGAATACGGTAGCCATCGTTGATCCTCCGTCCTGTTCGGTGAACGGCTCCTGCTGCCAGCGTACCGTCGCGCCGGTGTCAACGGTGTCACAGTGTCGCGGTATTTCGCCGCAACATTGTGTAA
>DATKRJ010000103.1:0-2204 GCA_035532355.1 Thermomicrobiaceae bacterium
CAAGAAGAAGGAGGAGGAGGCTCGGGCCGACGCCGCGCGACGCGACGAGAAGCTCGACAAGCTCCTCTCCGGCATCAAGGTGCTGGGTGACCGGATGGACAGCATCGAGGGCCGCTTCAAGGACGATGCGCACCGCGACGACAAGCGCGACGACGCCTCTGCGTCCGAGGAGGCGGAGCACGCTGAGCAGGCCGCCAAGCTCGCCAAGGAGGAATCCGAGGAAGCGAAGGAGGCCGCGCGAGGGGACCGTGCCCGTCGGGACGACTCCCGTAAGGGTCGACGCTTCGACGCACGCCGTGACGATGACGAGGAGGAGGAGATGCCCTGGGAAGAGTGTGATCGGAAGGACGGCGAGGACGACGAGGAGTTCTCGGGCCGGATGGACAAGCTCGCCGCCAAGTGCGACGCGCCCTCCTACCGCCGCCGAGACGACGAGTCGATGGCAGCTCATTGTGACCGCGTTGCCCGCGGCTCCCGTCGTGACCGCGCCCGCCGCGCCGACCGCGCCCGCATGGACGCCGTCGACAAGCTCATGGACGGCATGGCGTCGCTCTCCGATCGCCTGGAGCGGCTGTCGAAGGTGACCGCCGACCGCGCCCCTGAGGAGGAGGCGGTGTTCGCCGACGCCCAGGCCAGGGCGGACTCGGTCTTTGGGTCCCACGGTGAGTCGGCCCCGCGTCCGCTCCAGGGACAGAGCCTGATGGGCTACCGGATCATGCTGCTGCGCAAGCTCCAGAAGCACTCCGACGACTGGAGGGAGACCGACGTGGCCGCGGTCGCTCGCTCGGACCTGCCCGCCTTCGGGAAGATCGAGGCGGCGGTCTACGCGGACGCCCAGAAGGCCGCGCTCATGCCGACGGCCGGTGCCGGCGAGTTCCGCTTGCGCCCGATCCGCCGCAGCCTGGAGGGTGGACACACTGAGACCAAGTTCGTCGGCCATCCGCTCTCGTGGATGTCCACGTTCATGGCCCCCGGCCGCACCACCACGCGCCTCCGGCCGCCGCCGACGCGCTAACCCACCCATCTGATACTCGCCATCGCGAAAGGAACAGAAAATGGTCGCTCAGATTCCTGGTAGTTATATGCCGACGGTGAACGCCTACGGGGCGTTCACGATCAGCACCAACGGGGGTGTACAGGGCACCCAGTACGACGATCCCGAGACCCGCTGGTCGCTCCGCTCGGGGCTGGTCAGCCAGTCCGAGACGATCCCGATGTGGGGAGGGGTCGGCATCTACTGCCAGATCCCGTCCTTGGTCACCGGCCAGCCCTCCGAGTCCCTCGGGGCGCTCATCGGTCGCGCCACGACTCTGGACAAGACGAGCAGCACGGGCCTGGTCGGGTTCTCGCTGTTCAACCAGGTCTACAACGCCCCGATCACCCCGCAGTCCGGGGTGCCCATGGCGGGGAGCGGCATGACCTTCAACTACCAACGGCTGGGCAGTGGCGCCCGCATCTGGGTAGCCTGCGATCCATCGCTGGCCAGCCTGGACGGCGGCAGCGTCAGCCAGCAGGTCAGCTGGGACTTCGACAACCAGCGCCTCCAGCCCTACGACGCCAGCACGGCGACGATCGCCGCGAGTGCCACCGTCACCTGGGCCAGCACGGGAGGCGGGCAGCTCACGTTCCCGGTCGCGGCATGGACTGGCGCGTTCCAGCCCTCGGCCGGAGACGTGCTGGCGATTACCGGAGCGACCAACTCGGGCACCGGCGGGGCGGCGGCGATCAACGCCAGCTTTACCGTGGTCTCGGCGACGGCGACCCAGGCGATCTTCGCGGCACCGGCGGCATCCGGTGTGTTCGCCACGATCGGCGGCAGCCCGGTCATCAACTTCGGCACCGGCGCCCTCGCCGTCCAGGTCGACCAGGTGCTCACCACCGGCAACATGGTGGTGAAGTACAACCCGGCCACCGGCTACGCCAGCTGGAACATGAACGACTGCTGCGCAATCATCACCATCTAACCCAACCCTCGCGCAGCCGGCGCGATAAGCCGCATCTGCGCAGTTCAATGATCTGAGAAAGGAGCACAGACCGTGGCCAATATCGCACCGGCAATCTTTACCGTCTCCCCGCACTTCATGGAGCCGGAGCTCGTCGTCGCCTGGAACCAGGCGTCGGGGGCCTTCGACACACTCCCTGGGAGCGCCCCACGCGTCCGACTGGGCGAGGGAGACCTCTACGTGTACGCCAAGCGCATCGAC
>DATKRJ010000104.1:0-3426 GCA_035532355.1 Thermomicrobiaceae bacterium
CCGGCCCGATCGTCATCGTGGCGGACGCGCCGCCGGGCGGGGCGTGAGGTGACGCCTCACCGGCGGACGGTGGCCGGTTCACGCCACCGGAGGGCCGCCGGCTCCGGCGCGACACCGCGGACAGGCGAGCCAGTCGTCACCGGCCAGGATATCTGCCGCGGTGATGGTCCACGCCGCGCCGCAGCCGGCGCACTGGAGCCGCCAGGCGCGCGGCTCGTCGTGCTTGAGCTCGCGGAGCACGTAGACGGCGGACCCGGTGCTGCAACGCCAGGCGTGGGCGTCACCCGCCGGTGCTGCCCACGCCACCGGGTGGCCGATGGCGTGCTGCTCGACATACTGCTGGGCCCGCTCCAGGGAGGGGAAGACGCCGAGCACCCGGTGCAGGCTGCCGGTCGAGCAGGAGGCAATCCACACCATCACCCTCACTCACTGCGCGCACGGGCACGAGGAACAGCGACCGCAACGGAAACGGGGGCCGTAACCCCAATCTGCCACGGTTAGGTTCGCCCGAACATGTCAACATCGCAACACGCTGCGGCTGTAGCGTGTCAAATCCACCATCTCCCACCGCGTCACTGGCGCAGCTGGGCCCCCGTCAGGAGTGCGCCGCTGGCCGGCAGCAAGGCACGCGCGGAGCCCGCTGACGAAACAGCGCCCCGGAGATGGCCCTCATGGCGCGGTCTCCGGGGCATGTAACCCGGTGTACTCTGGCAGCGGGACGGCGGCTCCCGCCACCAGCCGGCGGTGGCTCTGGTGGCTCCGTCCGTGACGAGCGGCGGGACGGTCACGGCGGCTGGGAGGCGGTGGTGGCTCGCCTCGCGACGGAGTACATGGCCACGTCCCCGGTGCCGCGTGCCGCCGGCGTGCTCGTCAGCGCACGTCCGGAGCGGGATGCCGCACCCCGCCAGTTCCTCGCGGCACGAAACAGCAGCTCCACATCCGCATCGCTCACGGGTGCAGCGGCTGCCGTCTCCCGTGCCCGCGCGCGGGAACGCTCCGGAGCCGCGCAGCTACCTGGCCTGCAGCGCAGTCGCGCCGAGCCTACCGAGCTCGACGTCGAAGTGGACCGGGTCCGCACCCGGGTGCCACTCGAAGCGCGCCCGCTCGAAGTACTGCACCGTGTAGACCTGCCCGGTGTCCGGGTTCTGCTCCGGGAACTCCTCACTGATCGGCATGCCGTAGGTCGCCAGCCCACCGAACTGGTTCCAGTACGCCCCGAACCCGGCACACAGGTTGTGCCCGGTCGCCGCGAAGTAGGTGCAGCCCGCCTTGGTCGTCGTCGGCTGGAAGGGCACCTGGGTCGCGCGCCCCACCGTCACCTCGTCACCGACGAGCCCGAGCTCGACGTCGTAGCGCGCCGGGTTGGAGCCCGGATGCCACTCGAAGCGCGCCCGCTCGAAGTACTGGACGGCGAGGCCGTTCTGGACGAACTCCTCGGTCAGCGGGTAGCCGTAGGTGGCCAGCCCGCCGTAGCGGTTCCAGAAGGCGAGGAAGCCGGCGCACAGGTTGTGCTGCGTGACGGCGACGTAGGTGCAGCCGGCGACGGGCGTCTCCGGCTGCGTGGCGCGCTGGAGCGCGCTGACGTGGCCAAAGCTCGCGCCGGGAGCGATGGGCAGCGGCTTCAGCAGCAGCGCCGGAATGGCCTGGACCGTGGCCAGCACATTATCCCCGGGCGTGTCGTCACGGTAGCGGAAGGCACCGTCGGGATTCTGAAAGTGCTGCAGCGCGGCGAGCGCCTGATGCCAGGTTGCCGAGTTCGGATCCTGGCCGGCGGCAACCAGCGCCTGGACCACCAGGGCCGTCGAGTTGGCGTCGCCGACCGGCGGTGACTCGGCGCCGACCTGGTAGACGAACGAGCCGTCGGCAACCTGAGCGGTGTGGAGGTAGGCCAGCGCGGACGTGATCGCCGGAGATGGCGCCCGCCCGCC
The DNA here is from genome assembly GCA_035532355.1 of Thermomicrobiaceae bacterium. Taxonomy (GTDB): domain Bacteria; phylum Chloroflexota; class Chloroflexia; order Thermomicrobiales; family Thermomicrobiaceae; genus DASSZN01. Next base: position 1,929 of record DATKRJ010000104.1, read on the forward strand.
CGCCACCAGCGCCTGGATCACGACCGCCGTCGTATTCGTGTCGCTCTGCCCCGCCTGGGTGGCGCCGGTAAACGCCCAGCCGCCGTCGACGGCCTGCCCATGCACCAGCGCGTCGAGGGCGGCCGACGGGATCGTCGCGCCCGCCGCCTTCAGTGCCAGCACGGCCAGCGCGTCGACGTACAACTGCGCGTTGTAGAGCCCGGTGCCCTGGCTGAAGCTCGCCTGAATCCGCGCGACGAGGTTCACGCCGCCGAGATCGCGCGGGTTCAGCCCGGAGGCAACGGCGGCCAGCACCAGGTTCGCGGCACCGCCGGTGGTCGCGCCATAGGACGACGCGGCGGTGGCGAGGAAGTCCGCCACCGAGTGGTCTGCCGCGAGCACCAGCGACGGGTCGACGTCGGCCGCCGCAAAGGCCAGCGCCGCGTCCGCGGTCGAGCCGCCGTCGCTTGCGTTGCCGAACCCGGCGTACCCGCCGTCGGGTCGCTGCTGAGCGCGGAGCCAGGTCGTGGCACCGAACACCCCGGGACTGGCGGTGGGGGCCGCCGCCGCCGGAGCGGCGACCGCGAGCGCGAGGACGAGCACGCTGAACCAGAGGAGAGGTTTCCGCATGGAGATCCCCCATTCCCGTTGCGTTCCGTGGGGTGTCCCTCACCCCGGCCGGTCAAGGGAATGCGGGCGTGCTATGGCGAACCACTGGTAGTCGACACGGTGTCCTCCCTCCTTGGCTCGAGGCGGTCGGGACACGGCGACGACGGGCGACCTGGCTTCGCCGCGCACGCGGCGTCACAGTTGCGGCACAGCCCCGGACTTGCACCGGTGTTCCCCCGCGTGGGCCGGGCGCTCGGGCGTCCGGCTCTCGCCGCCGCTGGGATGGCGGCTGACATCGTCAGCGCGTGGGGCGCAGTCTGGCATCGGCGGGGGCTCCCGTCAACCGAGCCAGTCGCCAGGGGGACGACCGGTAGGCGATCGTGGAACCGCTGCTGCCGGCCGTGCCGCCCAAGCCCAAGGGTGGCCGGCCCGAGACCGCGTGACGTCCGACGTGCTGGCGCCCAGGAGTCACGCGTGAAGGGCCGTCGGCCCCTGTCCGCGCCACCCGTCCCCGCGGACGGCGCGCGGTGAAGGGGACCTCTAGCGCGGCCGATTGCCCCCAATGGGTCGTGCGGCCTCACCGGTGGACCGCCGACAATCGGCGTGCAGTGACGCAGTGACTGTGGAGGTCGTCGCACCGTGGCTGGCCTGCGCCGCGCGGCGAGAGAGGGGTGCTCCTGATCGGGCAGCAGCAACCTGCCAGTGCCGACGAAGGCAACGAGCCGGTGATCTCCAACCGGCTGGCCGGCCAGCTGGCCGCGGCCCTCTGGGGGCTGGGCGGCCTGCTGATGGTCGCCACGGGCGTGCTGCCCGATGGGCCCGGCCCGAACCGGCTCGGGATGGCTCTCGTCGGCGTGCTGGCCCTCGGCATCGGCGCGGTCGTCTGGCGGCTCCCCTGGGAGCGCTGGCC
>DATKRJ010000105.1:0-7335 GCA_035532355.1 Thermomicrobiaceae bacterium
GGCGCGCGCGCCGCCGCCATGCCGGCCACTACCGCGTGCTGTCGAAAATTCCCGGCGATCTCCTCGACTATGGGAGGAAGATCCGCGATGGAAGAGCGGCGCTTCGACGTCCTCACGAAAGTCCTGGCGCGTCCGGTCGGACGGCGCGGCGCGCTGAAGGCGCTGGCCGCGACGGTCCTGGGCGGCGCGCTCTCGACGGTCGGCATCGATGGCGTGGCCGCGGGCGGCGGCAACAGCGCCTGCGCCCAGTGGTGCCACGCGAACTTCACGGGTGCCGCGGCGGGCGCCTGTACCAGCCAGGCGGCGCAGCAGCAGGGACCCTGCTACCAGTGCGGGCCGGCAGCGCCGGCCGGCAGCGTCTGTACCTGCCGCGCGGGCGCGGTGTGCCCCAGCGGCACGACCTGCTGCAACGGAATCTGCGTCGACACACAGACGAGCAGCGCCAACTGCGGCGCCTGCGGCCACGCCTGTCCGGCCGGAACCGTCTGCCAGAACGGACAGTGCTCCGGAGGGTCGGGCACCTGCCCGCCCGGCCAGACGACCTGCTGCGTCGACGTGACGTCTAACCCGGGCAGTTGCGGCGCCTGCGGGGTCAGCTGCGCGCCCGGACAGTCCTGCTGCAACGGCAAGTGTGCCGACCTGACCTCCAGCACGAACTGCGGGGCCTGCGGAAACGTCTGCGCGGCCAACCAGGTCTGCTGCGGCGGCGCATGTGTCGACCTGACGTCCAGCGCTGCCAACTGCGGCGCGTGCGGCGTCACCTGCCCACCCGGCCAGGCATGCGCGAACGGCAAGTGCGTCTGTGACCCGGCCGCCCCAGGCTCCTGCCCGAGCGGCCAGACCTGCTGCAACGGCGCGTGCATGGACCTGACGTCAAACAACGCCAACTGCGGTCAGTGCGGTCTCGCCTGCCCGGCCACCGACGTCTGCGTGAGCGGGACGTGCGTCTGCGGGCCCAACTCGGTTATCTGTCCCAACGGCGCGTGCGTCAACGTGGCCAACGATCCGAACAACTGCGGCGCGTGCGGGAACCAGTGTCCGCCGGGCACGGCCTGCGTCAACGGACAGTGCCCCTGCCTCCAGAACGGGCAGACCTGTACCTCGAACGCCCAGTGCTGCAGCGGCGACTGCACTGGCGGCACCTGCCAGCCGGTCGGAACCTGCCCCCCGGGTGAGACGGTGTGCAACGGCACCTGCGTCAACACCCAGAGCGACCCGAACAACTGCGGCCAGTGCGGACTCGCCTGCCCGTCGGGTATCGCATGCGTCAATGGACTGTGCGGTTGCGCGACCTCCGCCGACTGCCCGCCCGGCCAGTTCTGCCAGGCCGGTCAGTGCGTCGCGGTGCCCAACTGCGACGACGGCAACCCCTGCACGGTCGACACCTTCGATTCCTCTACCGGCGCGTGCACCCACACACCGTTGGGAGACGGCACAGCGTGCGGGCCGAACGGTCAGACGTGCCAGAACGGTGTGTGCACGACCGCATGCCCGCCGAACTCGATCCCGTGCGGCAGCGTCTGCTGCACGGCCGGTCCAAACGCGACCGTGTCCTGCGGTGACCCGACCACAAGCACGTGCGCGGTCGTCTGCTTCACCGGCTTCCGCGACTGCGACAACAATCCGGCAAACGGTTGCGAGGTCAACGTCGGCAGCGACGTGAACAACTGCGGCGGCTGCGGGATCAAGTGCACCGCGGCCAACGGTACCGCGGCCTGTGTCAACGGCACCTGCACGATCGCGACCTGCAACGCGGGCTTCCTCGACTGCAACGGCGTCGTGGCCGACGGCTGCGAAGTCAATTCGCAGAGCGATCCAAACAACTGCGGCGCCTGTGGGAACCGCTGCCCGACCGGGCAGTCCTGCCAGGGCGGTGCGTGTGTCTGCAGGCCATCGGGGGCGGGATGCACCTTGAGCTCTGAATGCTGCAATGGGACCTGTACCGCTTTTGGCTTCTGCACGTAGCGCGGACGCGGCTCGGTCTTCGTCTCCTGGTGGACCCGAAGTTCATAGGCGGCCGAGACCGCGAAGGAAACAGCGACAACCGTCGTAGCCGAGTCGACCAGGAAGGGAGATACTAGAGGGTATCAGTCTTGAATCGGTCGGGGCCGCGTCGAAACGCGGCGCAGCCGGGTTGATCTGCGGCGCGGACGGGTGAGCGTAGCTCGTCCGCGTCCCGGCTCGGTGGAATCGTTCAGTGAGGAGCGCAGCATGGACGTCGTCCTGCTCATGGCGCGGATCGTGATGGCCGCGGTGTTCCTGGTCGCCGGGGTCGGCAAGCTAGCGGATCTTGCGGGATCGCGCGCGGCGGTGGCCGGCTTCGGCGTGCCGGAGGTCCTGGCCCGGCCGTTCGGTCTGCTCCTGCCGATCGTGGAGCTGATCGTGGCGGCGCTGCTGCTGCCGGTCGCGACCGCCTGGGTCGCCTCGCTGGCGGCGCTCGCGCTGCTGGCCGCCTTCGTCGCCGGCATCGCCGTCAACATGGCCCGGGGCCGCGCCCCGGACTGTCACTGCTTCGGCCAGTTGCACTCCGAGCCGGTCGGCTGGGCGACCCTCGGCCGTAACGGCGTGCTGGCGCTCGTCGCCGGTGTGATCGCGGTGGCCGGTAAGGCCGGCCCGGGCCCCAGCCTGATCGGCTGGCTCGGCCCTCTCTCGGCCGCGCAGCGCGTCGGGATCGCTGGCGGGGTGGTCGTGGCGCTGCTCGTGGCGGTCGAGGGGTGGCTGCTGCTGCACCTGCTGCAGCAGAACGGTCGGCTGCTGCTGCGCCTGGAGGCGCTGGAGGCACTCCCTGCCGGTTCGGCGGCGGTTCCGACGCCGGCCGCCCCATCCCCACCGCCGCCGGGACTCCCGCTCGGCACGCCCGCGCCCGGCTTCGCCCTGACCGGCCTCTACGGCGAGACCCTGACGCTCGACGCCCTGCGGGCGGCCGGCCGGCCGCTGGTGCTGGTCTTCTCCGACCCCGGCTGCGGCCCATGCAACGCCCTCATGCCCGAGATCGGTGCCTGGCAGCGGCGCGGTGACACGCCCACGGTGGTGTTGGTCAGCCGCGGTGACGTGGAGGCCAACCGGGACAAGGCGGCCGGCCACCGGCTGACTCACGTGCTGCTGCAGCAGGACCGTGAGGTGGCTGCGGCCTACCAGGCGAACGCGACGCCGAGCGCGGTGCTCGTGCGGCCGGACGGTACCGTCGGGAGCACGCTGGCGCAGGGAGCGGACGCGATCCGCGCGCTGGTACTGCCGGCGACTGCGCCCACGGCGCCCGCTCCGGCGGCTGCCCCAGCGGCGGTCCCGGCCGCTAGCGGCGGAAACGGAACGCTGCCGGGAGCCGGAGGCCGGATCGGCCAGCCGGCGCCGGAGGTGGCGCTGCCCGACCTCGACGGCCGTACGGTACGCTTGAGCGAGCTGAGCGGCCGGGACACGCTGGTGCTCTTCTGGAACCCGCAGTGCGGCTTCTGCCAGCGCATGCTCGAGGACCTCAAGGCCTGGGAGCGCCAGGCGCCGGCGGACGCGCCGCGGTTGTTGGTGATCTCGACCGGCGAGGTGACGGCCAACCGCGCTCAGGGGCTGCGGGCACCGGTGCTGCTCGACCAGGGGTTCAGTGCCGGGCAGGCGTTCGGCGCTACCGGTACGCCCTCGGCGGTGCGGGTGGATGCGGCCGGCCGGATCGCCTCCGAGGTCAGGGTCGGGGCGGAGGCCGTGCTGGCGCTGGCCGGCGGACAGCCGGCCGCCGCGAACGGCAACGGGAATGGCAACGGGGGCGGCGTGCCGCCGCCGAGCGTGCCGCGCCTGGGCCAGCTGGCGCCGCCGCTGAAGCTGCCCGACGTCAACGGCAAGACCGTGCGCCTGTCCGACTTCCGGGGCAGCCGGCTGGTGTTGCTGTTCTGGAACCCCGGATGCGGCTTCTGCCAGCGGATGATCGAGGACCTCAAGGCCTGGGAGGAGCGGCGTCCGAAGGACGCGCCCAAGCTGCTGCTCGTCACGCGCGGGACCGCGGAGGAGAACCGGGCGCTGGGGCTGCGGTCGACCATGGTCCTCGACCAGGAGTTCCGCATGGGCCGCGCGTTCGGCGCCAACGGGACGCCGATGGGCGTGCTGATCGACGCGCAGGGGCGGATGGCCTCCGAGGTGGTGGCCGGTGCCGAGGCGGTGCTGGCGCTGGCGCTGGCGCGAGGTGACGCCGTCGGCATCAACGGGTAGCAGTCCCGCGATGCCTACACCGTGAATTGTCATAAATAAGGAGCACGCGGATTCAGTCAATTGGCGGACGTGCCACCGTGGCACGGATCCTGCAGCCCTCCCCACCACCGTGTTCGTGTCGGTAATACGAAGGGGAGGGCGTTGAATGTCCGCGAAGCAGTCCGGCAGCGGCCGGCTCAGTCGACGTACCCTGTTGAAAGCCGGCGCACTGGCCGCGGCGGCACCGACCATGGCGCTAGGGGGATCCGCTTTGGCTGCCGGTAACAACGACAACCCGGGGAACGGCGAGGGTCAGCTCGGGCCCCATCGGGAGCTCATCGAGATTACCGTCGCCCAGCTCCAGGCCCAGCTGACCTCGGGGCAGCTGACATCCCGTCAGCTGGTCCAGATGTACCTGGAGCGGATCGCCGCGCTCGACCAGAAGGGGCCGCGGGTCAATTCCGTTCTCCAGCTCAACCCGGACGCGCTCGACGTCGCAGCCGCGCTCGACAAGGAGCGCAAGGCCGGTCACATTCGGGGTCCGCTGCACGGTATCCCCGTCCTGCTCAAGGACAACATCGACACCGGCGACAAGATGGACACGACGGCCGGCTCGCTGGCGCTGCTGGGCTCCAAGCCGAGCAGCGATGCGCCGGTCGCGGCCCAGCTGCGCGCGGCCGGGATGGTGCTGCTGGGCAAGACGACGTTGAGCGAGTGGGCCAACTTCCGCTCGACCCACTCCTCCAGCGGCTGGAGTGGGCGCGGCGGCCAGTGCAACAACCCGTACGAGCTGGACCGCAACCCCTGCGGCTCGAGCTCCGGCTCGGGCGCGGCCGTCGCGGCAAACCTGACCGCGGTCTCGATCGGCAGCGAGACCGACGGCTCGATCGTCTGCCCGGCCAACAACTGCGGCGTGGTGGGGATCAAGCCGACCATCGGGCTGGTCAGCCGCACCGGCATCATCCCGATCTCCCACAACCAGGATACGGCCGGCCCGCACGGCCGTACGGTGGCCGACGCGGCCACGGTCCTGGGCGCGATCACGGCGGCGGACCCGCTCGACTCGGCTACCCAGGTGCCGGGGCGGGTGGCCTACGCGGACTACACCCAGTTCCTCGACGCGAACGCGCTCCACGGGGCGAAGATCGGCGTGGCCCGCAAGGGTGTGACCGGCTACAGCGAGAAGACCGACGCGATCTTCGAGCAGGCACTGGCCGCCTTGACCGCCGCCGGTGCGATCCTGACCGATCCGGCCGATCCACCCGACATGCCGAGCGGTACCGAGACCATCGTGCTGCAGTACGACTTCAAGCACGACCTCGACGCCTATCTGACGACGCGCAACGACCCGAACATCCACACGCTCCAGGACCTGATCGACTTCAATAGCGCCCACGCGGATCAGGAACTGAAGTATTTCGGGCAGGAGACCTTCATCGCCAGCCAGGCGCGTGGGGCCGTGACCGATTCGACCTACACCACCGCGCTGGCAGCGGACCAGGCGTACGCGCAGCAGTTCAGCACCTTCCTCTCGAGCTACGACGCCGTCGTCGCCCCGACCGGCAGCCCGGCCTGGACGACCGATCTGATCGACGGCGACCACTTCGAGGGGGCCAGCTCGTCCTTCGCCGCTATCTCGGGCTTCCCGCTGGTCAGCGTGCCCATGGGCGCCACCACCGGCCCGGACAGCACTTACGGCCTGCCGGTGGGCCTGACCTTCATGGGGCCGGCCTGGAGCGAGGCGAAGCTGATCGCGCTGGCCTACGCCTTCGAGCAGGCGACCCACGCGCGCAAGCCGCCGACCTATCGCATGAGCACACCGTAGCGCGGAACGCCACGCACCACGCCGACGGTCCACCGCGAGCCTCGTCTTCTGGCGGGGCTCGCTGGCTGGGCCCCGGCCGGCGTCTGGGAGAGGCCGGCGCGGGAACCATGACCCTCAATCGGTCCGCGCTCGGTGACTCGATTCTCGTGGACACCGCGCCATGCCGGTAGACTGAGGGTAGTGACGAGGGCGGGTAGGCGCGTGAGGAGACGTGGATGCTGCGGCACGTGGACGTGGCGGCGAAGAGTCTGGAGCCCTACCGGGCGGTGGCCGGCGCGGAGGTCGTGGCCGAGCTCGAGCGCCTGGCGGCGCCGCTGCGGGGCGCGCGCATCCTGCAGATCAACGCCACGGCCTACGGCGGAGGCGTGTCGGTGCTGTTGCGCTCGCTCGTCCCGCTCTACCGGGGCCTCGGTCTCACCGTCGACTGGCGGGTGATGCCGGGCACGCCGGAGTTCTTCACGGTGACGAAGGGGCTGCACAACGCGCTGCAGGGGGCGAGCTTCGACCTGACCGAGGAGCGCCGCGGGCTGTACCTGGACCACAACCGTGAGGTGGCCGAGGCGCTGCGCCGGCAGGACCACTACGACGTGGTCATCGTCCACGATCCCCAGCCGGCGGCCGTGCGCCATTTCCTCGGTGGCGACGACACGCGCTGGGTCTGGCGCTGCCACATCGACACCTCACACCCGGACCCGGCGGCGATCCGCTTCCTCGAGCCGCTGGTCGCCGAGTACGACGCACTCGTCTATACGATGGAGGAGTTCCTGCCGGCCGACCTGCGCGACCGCCCGGTCCGGATCATTACGCCGGCCATCGATCCGCTCAGTCCGAAGAACCTGCCGCTGCCGGACGATCTGGTGCGCGGGATCCTCGCGTGGACCGGGATAAGCCTGGACCGGCCGCTGGTCAGCCAGATCTCGCGGTTCGATCCCTGGAAGGACCCGCTGGGCGTCGTCGAGGTGTACCGCCGGGTGCGGGAGCAGGTGCCGGGGACGCAGCTGGCACTGGTGGGGCAGATGGCGCTCGACGACCCGCAGGGCTGGGAGATCTTGCGCCAGATCCAACAGGAGTCCGTGGACGACGACGATATCCACGTGCTGACCAACTTCACCGGCATCGACGACGTGGGCGTCAACGCGTTCCAGCGGGCCTCGAGCGTGGTGCTGCAGAAGTCGATCCGTGAGGGCTTTGGCCTGGTCGTGTCCGAGTCTCTCTGGAAGGGCACGCCGGTGGTGGCGGGACGCACCGGCGGCATCCCGCTGCAGATGCCGGACGGGGTGGGTGGCTACCTGATCGAGTCGACGGAGGAGTGCGTGGCGCGCACGGTCGAACTGCTC
>DATKRJ010000106.1:0-25382 GCA_035532355.1 Thermomicrobiaceae bacterium
CGCCAGCGGCTTCCGGCTCGACCGGGCCCGCCGGCGGGGGACCGCGAGATCACGCGGACATGGCGAGCAACGGGAAAGGGCGAGCCGATGCCGGGGATCAATGACGACGACCTCCCGAGCTACCGCGACCTGCTGGCACGCGAGGAAGGCCCGGCCGGCTCCGCCTGGGGCCTCTGGGGCCAGGACGACCTGTTCGGCGCGCTCAACCTGCTGACGCCGGAGCGCGTGCGGGCGGCCGCCGCGCTGGTGCGACAGGGCCACGTCTTCGCGCTCAACTGGGACCTGAGCCTGCCCAACCCCGGCTTCGGCGTGCGCGGCAAGCCGCGCCACTCCCTGTGGGGCCGGGCGGACTACGTGCGCGACGATCTGCTCGACAACTTCTATCTGCAGGGCTCCTCGCACTGGGATGCCTTCAGCCACTTCGGCCATCCGGACCACGGCTTCTTCGGCGGCGTGCGCCCGGACGAGATCCACGGCGGGCTGGGCAGCCGCCACGGCATCGAGCACTTCGCGGCGCGGGGCCTCGCCGGGCGTGGCGTGCTCCTCGACGTCGGCCGCTGGTTCGCCGCCCAGGGCCGCACCTTCGACTACAACGCTTCCACGCCGATCACCGTCGCCGACCTCGAGGGGACGCGCCGGGCACAGGGCGTCGAGCTGCGCGTGGGCGACGTCCTGCTGGTGCGCACCGGCTGGATGGCGCACTACCTGGCGCAGCCGCAAGAGTGGCGCACGGCCATTGCCCGCGACATCGCCATCCCGGGCCTGGCGGCCGGTCCCGAGATGATCGCCTACCTGTGGGACCACCATGTCGCCGCCGTCGCCGCCGACAACTACTCGGTGGAGGTCTACCCGTTCCCCGACCTGCGGAGCAGCCTGCACGTCGCCTGTCTCGGGCTGCTCGGCATCCCGCTCGGCGAGTTCTGGGACCTCGAGGCGCTGGCGGCGGGCTCTGCCCGCGACGGAGTCTACGACTGCCTGCTGACCTCGGCGCCCTTGCACCAGGTCGGCGGCACCGCCTCTCCGCCCAACGCGCTGGCGATCAAGTAGAGGAAGGCGAGGCATGGGAACACCGCTGACTCAGGGACGAACCGCGGACGCGGTCCTGGCTGAGGAGCTTCAGGACCCGGAGTTTCGCGCGTACTGGGAGCGGACGGCGCTCGGGCGCGCGGTGGCACTCCGGCTGGTCCGCTACCGTGCCGAGCACGGGCTGACGCAGGGGCAGCTGGCGCGGCGTCTGGACATGAAGCAGCCGCAGATAGCGCGGCTGGAGACCGGGGAGTCGTCACCGAAGGTGGAAACGCTCGTGCGTCTGGCGAACGAGCTCGGCGTTGAGTTTCTGATCGATGTACGCCCGGCCTCGCGGCAGCCCGGTTGGGCCTCGCCGGAGGCACGTGACGCCGAGGTCGTCGAGGAGGTTCAGACGGCGGGCGGTGGGCACCTCCTCGTCGCCGCCAGCTGACGAACGTCCGTGACGGCGTCTACGAGTGCCTGCTGACCTCGGCGCCGCTGCATCAGGTCGGCGGCACCGCCTCCCCGCCCAACGCTCTGGCGATCAAGTAGAACGAGACGGAGCCGCACTCCGGCGATCGTCCTGGTAACCGTCTGGGGCATTGATCGGGCGCGCGTCTTTCCGGCTCTGTGGGAGCGGGAGCCCCCACAGCCAGTCTCCGCCGGTTCCGTCTCATGGCGCAGCACCTTCAGCCCCGCGCGCTGCCGGCCACCGCACCGTCGGTGTCTCGAGACATCGCACCGCCTGCCGGTTGATCGTCCGTTCGTAACGCTCGCGAGCCTCCGCTGGCTTCGTCGCCTATCCCGCGTCTCGAACTGGGCTCCGGAGTCGGTCTCCGTCCCCCTCGTCCCGCCCTGTGCTACCCTCTCGCCATCGACACGTGACCCGGCGGAGCACCGCACCACGAAGGGAGCGCGGCGTGGAGGAGCCCAAGCGCGGCTACGTCGAGACGGCCCGGGAGACGGTCACTACCAGGACCCAGCTCCAGGACCTCCTCTGGCACATGCGTGCCGACACCGAGCGCCTGGTCGCCCAGGCCGGCCCCGTGCGCATGGAGCTGCCCGGCGCGGCCGGCGACTGGTCCCTCAAGGACGTCGTTGCCCACCTCGCCGCCTGGCGCTGGTGGTCCGTCGCCCGCATGGAGGGCGCCGTCCACAACACCGAGCCCACGCCGCCCTGGGGCGCCGGCCAGTCCGAGGAGTCCCGCGCGGGCGTCGACCAGATCAACGAGCAGTTCCACGCGGCGGCCCTCGCCCGCTCGGTGGCCGAGGTGCTCGCCGACTCGCGCGCGACCCTCGACCGGCTCGAGGCTGCCACGATGGCCCTCGCCGAGGAGGACCTCTTCACCCCGGGCCGCTATCCCTGGCTCGACGGCTATCGCGCGGCGGACATCGTGCTCGGCAGTGCCGCGCACCTGTACGAGGACCACGAGCCGGCCATCAGCGAGTTCCTGGCCCGCACCGCGTAGGTTCGACAACGCGGCGGAGTCGCCCGCTCCCGCCACGCAGGCGGGCTGAGACAGCTGAGGCAGGCGACCGGATTTGCCCGCGTCTCAGCCGTTCCCCGGTTCGAAGAGCGCGAGCCCGGGGATTCGGTCGAAGTCGCGCCTGTTGCGCCTGTTGCGCCTGTTGCGTGTCACGAGCGTGAGGCCGTGCTCGATCGCGGTAGCGGCAATCCGCAGGTCTGGATCGGGGATGATCTGCCCACGTCGACGCAACTCGCCGCGGAAACGGGCAAACCGCTGCATGATGGGCCTCGTCAGCGGGACCACGTCCACTGTGCGTAGGAACCGGCGGAATACTCGCTCACTCTGCTGTGGATCTCGGCCGAAGAAGATGCCCTCGTAGATCTCGCCGTACGTTACAAGGCGATCGCCAGGCCGTCGTGCTCCAGGTCGGACAGGAGGTTGACGGCCGCTCGCCTTCCCTGGAGCCAGTCGGCCACCACATCGCTGTCGACCAGAAACCTCATAGCTCGACTGGCGGTCGACTGCTCGCGCGTCGGCTTTCGTAGATGTCCGCGATGAGCTGGTCGGTATCCACCAGATCCTTCCAGCCCCCGGCGGAGGAGAGGAACGCTTGCCGGTCGGCCTCCGTCTTCGGTCGCCTGCGGGACCGGCGCGGTCTGGGTACCGGCACGATCATGGCCAGGTCCTCGCCGGCGCGGCTCAGCACCCGCGGCTCGCCGGTGCGGTGCACCTCCTCGGCCAGCCTCTCGAGCTCCGGGAGGTCGCGGACGTCGATGGCTTCGTGTGCTTCATGAACCTTGCTCATCGATCCCCCCGGCACGGCTTCCGAACCAGCGCACTTCCTGGGTACGCGAGCCACAAGCCCGTCAATGACGGCGCGCCCCGCTCCCGATTGCCATTATCGGCACGTCCCGCTGCGATTCCTCCGGGTCTGCGCGGCTCCCACTCGCTCGGCTCGATGGGCCCCTCTGGCGCCATTATCTCGCCGTGTCACCGCCGTCGAGCCAGATCGGGTTCGTCCAGGCGCGCCGGCCGGAGCCGCGCGCCGTCGCGGCAGACCATACCCGCCGGCGACAGCCCGGCGGCTGAACGCCGCTGGCGCGCAAGCACGAGCCGCCGGCCGGAGGCAGCTGAGGCATGTCACAACTTGTGCGATCGGGTGTTGGGAGCGGGCGCGCGTCTGGCCGCGACGGCGAGTGCGGTCTCATATTCGATGGCGGTGATTCGGACGACGCCGGCTTGGAAGTCGGCCCTGGCGTTCCCTGCCGGGTCGATCTGCGACAGCACGGCATTCATGGGTACGGGCGGGTCCCACTCCTGAATCTCGGCCAGCAACACTCCGCCAGGGGAATCGCCCGCGTACACCCGGGCCTCGGACGGTGTCCAGTCATGGACCGCTGAGGCAAGCTCCGCGCGGCCGATGAACTTCCGGTCGGGCGCACCTAGATAGAGAAGGACGAGGTCGCCGGGGGCAAGCGCGTTGCGGTGCGGCTCGTCTGCGTCGATGCCCCACATCCTGACTCGCAGGAACTCAATGGTCTGTTCGCGAAGCGCTCTCCCCGTCGCTGCGTCCGCGTTCACGACGTTGAAAAGGTAGTGCGCCATCTCGTCCTCCAAACGTTGGGTCTCCGCTGCTGCTGCGGTATCTGAGGCCTATGGCGCCGAGAGGTCAAGCGACTGAGCGGTCGCTGCCAACTAACCACCACTGCCTCCGGCGCGAGCCGGCCGTCGGAGCGCGTCGAGTGGGTGTGCAGGTTGCCGCGATAGAAGCGGCCGGGCTTGGCAAACGGCAGCGCGTGCACGGGGTGTCTCCATCTCGTGAGCGTCCGGATCCGATGTCGCTCATGGTACCGGAGCCTGGCCCCGTCGACACCCCGTGCCCGGACTTCGTCGTCCATCGTCCAGACCTCGGACACCCCGGGCTCCGCACTGCCTGGACGACTTGCCCGTTTTCCGCGTCGGGGCGGGGAAACCCACCGTCCACCCCCTGGACGTTCCCCGCCGCGTTGACACCCGGCGGTGGCGCTGCCTATAGTCACCCCCAATGTCGCTCCGCTCCCGCCCCACCACCGCGGGGCAGCGCGGCCCGCTCGCCCCGCGAGCCCGCCGCGCCCGGGCGGTCCCGTGGCCGGCGCCCCCGGCCCTCACCTCTGGAGGCACCTCGATGGCCCAGCACGCGCCGCGCACGGCGGACGAAGCCGACATTATCCAGCCAGAGGAGCTGGCGACGCTGGAGTCGATCCAGCGGCGGGCCCTCTGGCTCTCGACCGCTATGATCGACCATGCCAACCACGTCCGCCCCAACCCCGACAAAACCAAGGTCGGCGGCCATCAGGCCTCCTCCTCCTCGATCATCACCATCCTGACCGCCCTCTACTTCCGCTACCTCGGCGCGGGCGACCGGGTCTCGATCAAGCCCCACGCCTCACCTGCCTACCACGCCGTCCAGTACCTGCTCGGCAACCTCGACCGTGACTACCTGACCACCCTGCGCGCCTATAAGGGCCTGCAGTCCTACCCCAGCCGCACCAAGGACCCGGACCCGGTCGACTTCTCCACCGGCTCGGTCGGCCTCGGCGCCGTCGCGCCGGCCTTCGCCGCCCTCGCCCATCGCTACTGCCAGGCCCACTTCGGCAGCGTCACCTCCAACCGCTTCATCGCCGTCCTGGGCGACGCCGAGCTCGACGAGGGCAACGTCTGGGAGGCCGTCACCGAGGAGGCGCTCGCCGGCCTGGGCAACGTCCTCTGGATCATCGATTTGAACCGCCAGAGCCTCGACCGCATCATCCCCGGCGTGCGCGCCGCTCGCCTCAAGGCCCTCTTCGACGCCGCCGGCTGGCACGTCATCGAGGCCAAGTACGGCCGCCGGCTGCAGGCGGTCTACGACGCGCCCGGCGGCGCGGCGCTCCGTCGGCGTATCGACGAGATGAGCAACGCCGAGTACCAGTCGCTCATCCGGCTCGACGCCCCGACCCTGCGCCGGCGCCTGGTCGACGGCGCGCTGACCGAGCGGCACGAGCTCGCCGAGGTCCTGGCGCCGATCTCCGACGACGACCTGCCCGGCGTCATCAGCGACCTGGGAGGCCACGACTTCGTCGAGCTGCTGCGCTGCCTGCGTGCCGTCGATGCCGAGCGCGACCGCCCAAGCGTGCTCTTCGCCTACACCGTCAAGGGCTGGGGCCTGCCGATCGCCGGCGACCCCATGAACCACTCGGCCCTGCTGACCCACGACCAGATGGAGCAGCTGCGCGCCGCGCTCGTCGTGCCCGTCGGCGACGTCTGGGCGCGCTTCCCCGACGACTCGCCCGAGGGCCGGCTCTGCCGCGCCTCCGCCGAGCGCCTCCGCGCGGCCGACGCTCCCGCCGCGCCCGTGCTCGCCCCCGAGCAGATCCCGACCGCCATCGGTGTACGCCACCCGGCACAGACCTCGACCCAGGAGGCGCTCGGCCGCATCCTGCCGCGCCTGGCCGAGGTCGAGCCGGTCGGTCCGCGCATCGTGACCGTCGCGCCGGACGTGGCCACCTCCACCCACCTGGGCGGCTGGATCAACCGGGTCGGCATCTTCTCCCCGGCCGAGCAGCCGGACTATGAGGGCGACCAGCCGCGCATCCTGCGCTGGCGCGAGACGCCGGCCGGGCGGCACGTCGAGCTCGGCATCTCGGAGATGAACCTCTTCATGGCCCTCGGTCAGCTCGGCCTCAGCCACGAGCTGGTCGGCCAGCAGCTCATCCCGATCGGCACCGTCTACGGCCCCTTCGTCTGCCGCGGGCTCGACTCCCTGATCTACAGCCTGTACGTCGAGTCGAAGATGATCTTCGCCGGCACCCCCTCGGGCGTCAGCCTCAGCCCGGAGGGCGGCGCCCACCAGTCGAGCGTGACCGCCTCGCTCGGCATCGAGCTGCCCGGACTGCTCTACTTCGAGCCGTGCTTCGCCAACGAGACCGAGTGGACACTGCTCGAGGGCTTCCGCCAGTGCTGCGACCGAGAGCACGGCCACTCCACCTACCTGCGCCTCTCGACCAAGCCGATCGACCAGCGGCTGATCGAGCCGACGCTCGCGCGCCTGGGCGAGGAGGAGCTGCGCCGGCAGGTGCTGGCCGGCGGCTACCGCATCGTCGACCGGCGCGTGGCGACGCCGCAGCTGCCGCTCGAGAGCGTGGTCCACCTCGTCGCGGCCGGCACGATGGTGCCCGAGGCGATCGCCGCCGCCGAGCGACTGGCCGAGGAGGAGATCGCGGCCAACGTCATCAACCTGACCGGGCCGGGCCGGGTCTACCAGGCGGCGCGGGCGCTACGCCGGCAGGCGATCGACGACGTGGCCGGTCCGGCCGACGAGGGGCCGTTCGCCTGGCTCTTCCCACCGGACGAGCGCCGGGCGCCGATCGTGACCGTGCACGACGCCGCGTCGCACGCGCTGAGCTTCCTCGGTGGAGTCTTCGGGGTACCGGTGGTGTCGCTGGGGGTGGACCAGTTCGGGCAGTCCGGCCTGCGGGGCGACCTCTACCGGGTCACCGGCATCGACACGGACGCGATCGTGGCGGCCGCGCTGCACGCGGTCGAGCTGCGGGAGGGCCGGCCCTGACCGGGCTGTCCGCCGCAGGGGCAGGTTTCAAACCCGCCCGTGTCAAACCTGCGCACCTGCCGCGTCGGCGTGCGGGGCATGCGCGGCATGCGGCCGGATGACGTAGCAGCACATCGAGCCACCGGTCGCGATGTGGCTCGAGCGCTCGACATCGGCGCCCAGCAGATCGCGGTACATCTGCTGCTCGAAGTGGCAGGCACCCGGGAAGCAGGATGCGACCCGGTGGATCACGCAGTTGTACTGGCGGAGCACGCAGGTCCCGTCGTCCAACTGCTCAGAGCTGGCCAGGTAGCCGAGCTGATCCAGCTCCTCGGCCAGCGTGGCCACGCGCTCTACCAGGGTGTCCACGCCCTCCAGCCGCTGGGCCAGGGACTGGCGGGTGCGCTCGGCCCGGCGCGCCAGCAGTAGCTCGACTTTCTGCTCACCGTCGATCCGCAGCAGATCGCTCAGCAGATCGGTCGCCAGCAGGTCGTACCGCTTCGGGAAGAAGTCGTCGGCCAGCGACGACAGGCGGTAGATGTGCGCCGGGCGTCCGATCCCACCGCGGGCCACCGTCGTCGCGACCAGGCCGTCGTGCTCGAGCGCCGCCAGGTGCTTGCGCACCGCCATGGACGTGATGCCGAGGAGCACGGCGAGCTGGTCCGCGGACAGCCCGTCGCTCTTGCGCAGGGTCGTCAGGATCCGCCGTCTCGTGACCCCGCGCGGCGCCTGGGCACCGACGACCGCCTCCTCCGGCTCCGCCTCCTGCGTGCTCCGCGTTGTCTCCCGCGCGCTCATCGTGTGTCCTCCAGACTCGAGGCAACATAAGGCCTCACCAGCGGCATTGTATCGCAGGCCCGCGGCGGCGGCGCACCGGTCCCGCGCAACCATGAGCGCGGTCCTTGGCCGTCGGCGTCGGGCGCGTGAACGGGTCGCCGCGGTCCGGTCACGCGTCGCCGTAGCCCGAGAGCACGCCCGGGTCGCACCGGCCGACGGCGATCAACAGGAAGGAGCCGGCGCCGACCGTTCCGGCCGGACCAACCACGTTGGCGGCGACGCGCGACCACCCGTGTCGAGCGCCGCTGCCGCCACGCCCAGTCTAGGGGCGGCGATGTTGCGATAGCGTGACAATTTCAGCAGCACTGTTACAGAAACGTGGAGGCCACTGCATCCGTCGCGGACGTTGCCGGAGGTGCGGCCGTCAGATGGTGAAACGGACGTCACGGACCGGCGCTCCGCCCACCCCCGCACGATCGTACCGCGCCAACACCGACGAAAGTCCGGTCCGGCGGGACGGGCCTCTCACTATACTCGGGGTAGGCAGCCGCGCCCGGCGGGGATCCGTTCCCCGGGGGCGATCGGGCGGTGCCGGCGGTCACCGGTCGGGAGTGCGCGCATGTCGCCGCGACAGGTAGGGGAGATGATCCGGCTCCGACCGATGATCCGTAACCGCGTGCTGGCCTCGGTGTCGTACCTGGGGCCGGTGTCGCTGCTGGTCGTGGCCGCGCTGCCACGCAGCCGCTTCGTCCAGCGGCATGCCCAGCGGGCGCTGGCGCTGCACCTGGCACGGGTCGCCTGGAGCGGCACGGTCATCGTCGGCTGGTCGCTCGCCTACGGCCCGGTGCACGCGGGGAGCAGCTCCTGGTTCGCCGCGAACCTGGGCATGCTGGTCTTGACCGGGTTCCCCTGGTTCGGCGGCATGAATCAGAGCCTGATCTTCCTCCTCTCGCTGCCCCTCGGGGCGACCTGGCTGCTGGGTCTCGCCGGAGCCTTCATCGCCGCCACCGGGCATACCATCGACCACTTCGCGCTGCTCCACGCCGACTGGTCCGACGATCCGCCGCCCCTGCCCTCGGTCCTGCCGCCCGCGCGGGACGAGCGTGAGTACGCGCGTGAGCTCCGCGAGCGACAACTGGAGCGTGTCTGGAGCGCCTCACTGGTGGCCCAGGCCGAGCGCCGGCGGCGCGAGCAGGTCGAGGAGCTGCGGTCGGCGATGGAGACGGTCCTGGTCCGGCTCGACCACCTCAACCGCCTTCTCTCGCTGGGCGAGATCACGCTGTCGCGCTTCACCGCCATGCACGCCGAGATCATCGGATATCTGGATCAGCTGCGCCGGGCGCTGACCGACATCCAGACCCGGCGCTCCGACGCGCTGAGCGGGACTGTCGTGCCACCACCACCATCGGCGCTCGCGGGCGTCCCGGAGGTACGCGTGCTCACCCTGGCCATCCTCGACCACGGCGGCGTGCCGATCGTCACCGCCGGCTACTTCCCGCTCGACGAGTCATTGATCACCGGCATGGTCTCCGCGCTCGACAGCCTGTCGGAGGAGATGTTCGGCGCCCGGGTGCACAAGAGCCAGCTGGCCCAGGGGCAGGTGGTCTACTTCACCCGCGGCCGGCTGACCAGCGCGTTCGCCATCTTCGAGGACGAGCCCGCCCCCAACCAGATCGTGCGGCTGCGGGAGTACGTAGACGCCTTCGAGGAGACGAACGCGGAGGCGCTGGCGACCATTCCGGTCGACGCCGCGCGACTGACCACGATCGCGGCCCCGTTCGAGTTCGCCCGCCGGCTGCAGACCGAGGCCCCGGCGCCCCCCAACGGCCGTCAGCCCGTCCCCGGCGACGACTGAGGCGGCCGATCCCGGTCGCTACCGCTCGCTCGATGCCCCGGGCTCCGCGTAGGTCGCCAGCCCGCGCAGCATGACGTCCAGGCCGAACTCGAATCGCCCGTCCCGGTCGCCTGAGAAGAGGAGATCGACGGTCCGGCGCGTGTTCGGGAACCGATCCTCGGGAAGCGAGCGGAAGTAGTCCTTGAACAGCGCCACGATCTCGTCGGGTGACAGGTCCTCGCCGGTCGGCGAGCCGGGCGGGAGGCTCTCCTCGTACGCGAACGCCCCGACGTAGAGGCTCACCAGATCGCCGAAGTAGGCGATGGCGCGGCCGGGGATACCGACCGGTCGCAGGAGCTCGAACAGCCACTCGTTGAGGAGCGCGATCGCCTGACCGGACGGGACGCGGCCGAGCGAGATGCGAGCGATGTCGCGATGCCGATGCATGCGGGCACGGATCTGCCCGGCGAGCTCCCGAAGCTGCGACTGCCAGTGCGCCGGATCAGGCTCCGGCAACACGATGTCGTCGGTGAAGCGCTCCAGCAGGAGCTGCAACAGCGCCTCTTTGTTGCGGACGTGTCCGTAGAGCGACGCGGCGCCGGTCCCGAGCTCCTCGGCGACCCGGCGCATCGAGAGCGCATCCACGCCCTCGCGATCGAGGACGCGCATCGCGGCGTCCACGACCGCCTCGCGGGTCAGCGGGACGCGGGGCACGGCATGCGCCCGGGCATCGGCCCGCCAGGGCGGCTCCGGCACGGACCCGGCGGTTCTCGATCTCTCCGACATCGTCAGCGCTCCCCACGCGAGCACCATCCTGCCCGGACTCCAGTATAGGCGATCCGAACGACGTTCGTATTCCGAACGCTGTTCGATTACCCGCGAGAGGGGATACGCATGACATCCACGATCGAGGCGCGCGGCCTCGGGAAGCGCTTCGGGAAGACCGTCGCGCTCGACGGCCTGGACCTGGTCGCCGAGCCGGGCCAGGTAGTCGCGGTGCTCGGCCCCAACGGGGCCGGCAAGACGACCTTCCTCGGGGCGGTGGCCACACTGCTACGCCTGGACGCCGGCACCCTGCGGGTCTGCGGCTACGACGTCCGTCGCGATCCCGCGGCCGTCCGCCGATCGATCGGGCTGGCCGGGCAGTTCGCCGCCGTGGAGCCCGCCATGACCGGGCGGGAGAACCTGGAACTGGTCGCCCGGCTGTTCGGCCTGGACCGTCGCGCCGCCCGGTCGAGCGCGGGCGCGGTGCTGGAGCGGTTCGACCTCACCGAGGTCGGCGATCGGCTGGTGCGCACCTACTCGGGCGGGATGCGCCGAAAGCTGGACCTGGGGGCCAGTCTGGTCGGCGCGCCGCGGCTCCTGCTGCTCGACGAGCCGACCACCGGGCTCGACCCACGCAGCCGCATGGAGCTGTGGGATGCGATCCGCACACTCGTCGACGGCGGCACCGACGTGCTGCTCACGACGCAGTACCTCGACGAGGCCGACCAGCTCGCCGGTCAGATCGTGATCGTCGACCACGGGCGGACGGTCGCGCACGGTACGCCGGCCGACCTGAAGCGCCGGCTCGGCGGCCACGTGCTGGAGGTCCGCGTCCGCCGCCGGGACGACCTCGCCGCGGTCGCGGCCACGCTCGGGCGCCTTCACGGACGCGAGCCACGGGTCGATCCGGCCACCCGCCGCGTCAGCGTCGGACTCGCGGGCGGTGGCGGCTTGTCGGCGGTGCTGCGCGCGGTGGAGGCCGGCGACCTCGACCTGGAAGACGTCGCGCTGCGCCAGCCGACCCTCGACGAGGTCTTCCTGGCGCTCACCGGTCAACTGGCATCCGCGCCCAGCGGCGCGGCCTGAATCGTAGTCGCACGAGAGGACGACTGATGATGATCGTCGGTACCGCGACACTCAACCGCCCGACGGCGGGGCTCGTGACCAGCACGCTGGTCGTCGCCCGTCGCGCCGTGCTCCGCTACCTGCACACGCCGAAGCTGATCGTGTTCGCCACACTGCAGATGACCATGTTCATGGTGTTCTTCCGCTACATCTTCGGTGGAGCGATCAGTAGCGGAGGGATCCCCTACGTCGACTTCCTGGTGCCCGGCTTCATCACGGCCGGCGTGCTGTTCACCGGCATTGGGACGGCCGTTGCCGTGGCGGAGGACCTGGAGCAGGGATTCGTGGACCGGCTGCGGTCACTCCCGATACCCCGCGGCGCCGTCCTCGCCGGACGGGCGGCGGCCGACACCACGATCCTCGTCTGGAGCCTGATCGTCAGCGTCGCGATCGGGTTCGGGGTCGGCTTCCGTCTGCACGGCACGGTCCTGAACGGGCTCATCGCGTTCGGACTGTGTGTAGCCTTCGGCTACGCGTTCGAGTGGCTGTTCATCGCGCTGGGGCAGCTCGCGGGCAACGCGCAGGCGGCGCAGGGGGTGGCGTTCCTGGTCTTTCCGCTCACCTTCGTCTCCAGCGCCTACGTGCCCACGGCGTCGATGCCCCGCCTGCTGCGCGTGATCGCCGAGCATCAGCCGCTGACGGTCATGATCGACGCCGTCCGCGCGCTGACGCTTGGCCCGGCCGCCCCGGCGCTGCTCGGTCACGCGCCGGCGTACTTCGTGACGCGAGCCCTCCTCTGGGCCCTGGGAATCCTGCTCGTCTCAGGGTCGGTCGCGATCGCCACCTACCGGCGCGGTTGAGCGGGTCGCAGGCCGGATTGCCGGCCCTCCGGATGGTTCATCATCGTATGGAAAAAGTCATCCCATGGTCGAGAAGCGCGACGACGCCCGGCGCCCGCTCGAGACGACCCATCGGTAGTACCCAAGGGATTCCTCGAACGGATCCGCGTCCAACCCCCTAATCTCGGAGGGAGTACTCCATGATCCACGCGACGAACGCCACTTTCACCACGCCACGAGCCGGAACGCGGCAGATGATCCGCCGGCTGGGTCTCGGCACCATCCGTCGGCCCGGTCCAGTTCACCCTCGCCTGGGTGATCCTGGGCTTCGTAAGCCCCGGCTACACACTCTGGGGGACCCGGATCGCCCCCTACCGGCCCATCAGTCAGCCCATCAGCGGCCTCGGCCTCGGCGCCACTGGTCCCGTCATGAACGCCGGCTTCGTCGTCGGTGGACTGGTGCTCGCGGCCGGCGTGATCGCTACCTTCCAGTCCATCCCGCAGTTGAGCCCGCGCGCGCGATGGGCCTGCACCGCCCTGCTCCCGCTCTCCCCGCTGGGCATGGTGGTCTGCGGGATCTTCACCCTGCAGTCGATGATGCTGCATCTCGCGGGTTTCCTCCTCGCCGCCGCGACGCCGGTGCTGGGCTTCCTGATTGCCGGAGTCGTCCTGCGCCGCATCCCCCGCTGGCACCGGTTCGGGGACGGGCTCCTCATCGCCAGCCCGCTGGCGCTGACGCTGCTGGTCCTCTACGTCTTGACCTTCTCGCCGACCGTCGCCGGGATTGAGTCCGGGGTGGCGGGACTCACTCAGCGCGTGGCAGTCATCGAGGTCCATGCCTGGTTCGTGGCGCTGGGCTGGTTGGCCTTCCGCCGTTCGTAGCGTCAGGGCAAGGTCTTCCCGGACGGTAGCGCCCTCGTTGAGGCGGACCGCACGCGCGAACACCGAAGGGACCCGGGGGCCTCGGGAGACACCGATTGGCGGTGAGAACGCTGGCTCTCGCGCGGTCGGGATCTCCAGGCCCGTGGATACGCGGCAGCCGGCGGCAGCGCGTGCTCAGCCGACGTGGAACGTCGTCTTGGTCGCGTTGACCTGCAGCGTGTAGTCACCGGCGGCGAAGGTTCCCAGCGGCACGTCGCGCCGGTACGGCGTCGCAACCTGGCCGCAGACCGCGTCCGCCGGCTGCTCGATGTCGATGCGCACGGTCACGGCCTGTCCGCTGCGGCTGACCTGGGGCTCCCGTGCCGTGGCGCAGGTGTTGGGGAGGTAGCCGCTGACGTGGGCTACCACCTGTACCGGCTGGCTCAGCGCCAGCGTGACGTCGATGCTCGAGATCGGAAGCGGCGTGACTACGATCCTCCCGGCCGGCGTCCCCGTCGGTGACCCCTCGCTCGGGCCGGCCGGACTGCCGGGCAGCGAACCCGCCGGAGCCGTGTAGCTCCCGCCGGTCGGTGAGGCGCTACCGCCACCGGCCGGCGAGGCGGTCCCGCCGCAGGCCGCCAGCGCGGCTGCCAGCAGTAGCGCGCTCAGGCCGACGAGCCCGAGGCCGCGTCGGCCGGGTCGAGGGGTTCCGGTCTGCCGCATCAAGTCCTGCCTTCCCGGGAGTCGGCGTTCCCCGAGCCGTGACGTCGTCCCGTCTACTGGCATGACGTGCGGCGCGGCGGCGGTGTTCCCGTCGCCTCACGCCTCGCCGCTGCTCCCGGCCGCGGCCGGCTCGGCCGGCGCCCGCGGCGGCTCGAGCGACGCCAGCGCGGCCGCGCGCACGCTCGACTCCACGCGCTGCACGACGTCGGCGCCGGGCAGCGTCCAGTAGCGCAGGTGCAGTTCGTACCCATCCGGGCTCGCCCCCAGCAGCAGGACCTCCGGTGCGGGCTTCGGCAGCACGCCGTCGACCTGCTCGGGCACCGCCAGGAGCGCCTGCCGCGCCCGCTCGAGGTCCGTGTCCGGCGGCAGCTTCAGCATGATCGAGGTGCGGCGGGAGCCCGTGTGGGTGAAGTTGTAGACCGCCTGGGTGACGAGCTGCGCGTTCGGCACCACCACCTCGACGCCGTCGGGGGTCAGCAGGGTGGTGGTGCGGAATGTGATCTCGCGCACGATCCCTTCGTTCGTGCCGACGCGAATCTGGTCGAGCACTTTGAAGGGCCGGCGCCAGAGGATCATGATGCCGGCGATGAAGTTCTCCAGCAGGTCCTTGAGCGCGAAGCCGACGACCAGGCCGATGACACCGAAGCTGGCGGCGATCGTGCCGGCGTTCAGCCCCATGACGCCCAGCGCGGCCGCCAGGCCGAAGGTGACGATCGCCACCGTGACTAGGCGCTCCGTCAACTCCTGGAGCATCGGGTCGGCCCGCGACACGCGGCCGACGTCGAAGATCGCGCGCTGTGCGAGGCGTGCGATACCGACGAAGACCAGGACGATCAGCACCGCCACGAGCAGCGCGGGCAGCTTGTGGAGCGCGCTCAGCAGGCTGGCGCCGACGGCGTCCATGCCCAGGCGCAGCTCGTGTGTCAGCGCGTGCATGCCGCGACTCCTCCGGCACTACGGGCGGGGCCAGACGCTGACGGCAAGTCTATCGCAGCCTCCCGGCGCAAATCGGCGGGTGCCGGCCGGCTCGTCGCGACCATCCACCGGAGGGTTGAAAAACGCGCCGATCCGCGTTGACATCATCGGACCGATATGGTGTGATCCCTCACGCTCACGTCGGGACGCGTGGCTGACTACGGGGTGCGATCCGTCCGTGAGCCGGTGTCGGCGCCGTGCTTCTCCCGGGAGCAGAGCCCGCGGCGGACGGAGGCTGGTGGCCCCCAGGCCGTTGCGTCACGTCGACAGAACGTCGAGTGTGGGTGGGATGACGCTCGACCGCCGGTCGGGCTGAGGAGGATCTGCAGCATGTCTCACGAGGACACCCCTGGCCTCGCACACGTGACCCACGTCTTCGGACGCGCGCTGTCGCGGCGCTCGCTGCTGCGCGGCACGGCCGCGGCCCTGGGCACCGGGGCGGTGGCCAGCCTGATTGCCGCCTGCGGCGGCTCGACGGCCGGCTCACCGACCAGCACCACCGCGAGCAGTGGCGGCACGACGGGCGGCGGCGCCACCCCAACCGCGGGCACCGGCGGCGGCACGACCGCCTCACCGGCCGCCAGCGGCACCCAGCCGGCGACCACCGGCTCGGGCGGCACGCCCCGCAAGGGCGGCAACCTGATCGTGGCCTTCAACGCCGACCCGACCACCTTCGATCCGCACGTGACCACCGCGCTCCTGGCGGCCCAGGTGATCGCGCTGACCAACGACAACCTGATCGACCGCGACTACGACGGCTCCTTCAAGCCGGCCATGGCCGAGAAGTGGGACGTCAGCGCCGACGGCAAGACCTACACCTTCACCCTCAAGAAGGGGATCACCTTCCACTCGGGCAAGGCGTTCACCTCGGCCGACGTCAAGTACACCTTCACGCGCTGGGCCTCGGCCGACCTCAAGTCGCCGACCGCCTACACCATCCAGCCGCTCGACACTATGGACACACCCGACGACCAGACGATCACCTTCAAGCTCAAGGACGTCTATAACATCTTCCTCGACCAGCTCGCCGGCAGCTACGCGGTCGTCCTGAACCAGGCCGCGGTCGACAAGGCGGGCAAGGATTACGGCGTCAACACCGTCGACGGGACCGGCCCGTATAAATTCGTGTCCTGGACGCGCAACCAGAGCATCAAGTTCAGCCGCTTCGACGCCTTCAACTGGAACTCCCCGGTGTTCCAGAACCCCGGCCCGGCCTACGTCGACACCCTCGAGATCCAGATCGTGCCGGAGGACAACACCCGGGTCGCCCAGTTCCAGTCCGGCAACATCCAGGTCCTCCACGACGTACCGGCGGCTCAGGTCCAGCCGCTCTCCTCCACGCCGGGCGTCAAGATCATCAAGTACGACCAGCTGCAGACGACCTACCTGGGGATGAACACCACCAAGCCCCCGGTCGACGACGTCAACGTGCGCATGGCCATCAACTACGCCCTCAACCGCGACGAGATCGTCACCGGCGCGAACTTCGGGCTGGGCATCTCGGCCAATACCATGCTGGCGCCGGCCACACCCTACTACTGGCAGGGCTCCCAACAGATCGCGCCCACCTTCGACCTGAACAAGGCCAAGCAGATCCTCGACCAAGCCGGCTGGAAGGCGGGCTCGGATGGCATGCGCAGCAAGAACGGCACCGCCCTGACGTTGCCGCTCTGGATCATCAACGACTCGACGACGACGCTCCAGGCGCAGATCATCCAGCAGCAACTGGCCAAGGCCGGCATCAACGTCCAGACCAAGCAGTACGAGCAGACGGCGTGGTTCGCCGCGGCCAGCAAGGGCGACCAGGTCGGCTACATCATCGGCGTCTTCTACGACAACGCCGACGTGCTCTACTTCTACTTCTACTCCAAGCAGCAGCCCGCGCCGAACCGCTTCCTCTACTCCAACGCCGACGTCGACAAGTGGCTGCTCGACACGCGCGCGAACCCGGACAAGACCGCGGTCACCCAGGACTACCAGAACATCCAGAAGCAGCTGATCCAGGACGCCCCCGCCGCGCCGTTCATCCACTCGGGCGGGACGCTCGGCGTGACCAACACCGTCAACGGCGTCAAGGTGCACCCGTCACGCTGGCTCTACCGCATGACCGATCTCTGGCTGTCACAGTAGCGAGGCGGGTGAGCCCAGCATGACCCAGTACATCGTCCGGCGCCTGCTCCTGCTGCCGATCATCCTGCTGGGTGTCTCCGTGCTGGTCTTCATGGTGATCCACCTGGTGCCGGGCAACCCGGCCCAGGTGATCGCCGGGCCGGACGCGCCACCGGAGACGGTCAAGGCCATCGAGCTACAGCTCGGGCTGGATGACCCGCTACCCGTCCAGTACTGGCGCTACCTGACCCGCGTGCTCCACGGTGACCTCGGGCGCTCGCTCACCAGCAAGCGCCCGGTCATCGCCGACATCATGGACGCGCTGCCCAAGACGATCGAACTGACCCTGGCGGCCGCGGTCATCACCCCGATCATCGCCATCCCGCTGGGCGTGGCCGCCGCCGCCAGGCGCGGGAAGCCGAGCGACAGCGGGCTGATGCTCGTCTCGATGCTCGGCATCACCGCGCCGGTCTTCGCGATCGCGCTCGGCCTGATGTGGGTCTTCGGCTACAAGCTGCGGGTGTTCCCGATCAGTGGCTACGGCGGCCCGCTCTGGACGCTCAGTGGCCTGCGCAGCATCACGCTGCCGGCGCTGACCCTCGCCATCGGCTCGGTGGCGGCCATGGCCCGGCTGACGCGCTCGGCCATGCTCGACGTGCTGAGCCAGGATTACGTCCGGACGGCGCGCGCCAAGGGGCTGCGCGAGTGGCGCGTGCTGATGGGCCACGGCCTCAAGAACGCGCTGCTGCCGGTGATCACCGTCCTCGGCCTGCAGGTCGCCTACCTGCTGAGCGGCGCGGTGGTGACCGAGACGGTCTTCGCCTGGCCCGGCGTCGGGCGGCTGGCGGTCTACGCCATCCAGGCGCGCGACTTCCCGCTGGTACAGGGCACCGTGCTGGTGATCGCGCTGCTGTTCGTGGTCGTCAACCTGGCGGTAGACCTGGTCTACGCCGTCATCGATCCCCGCATTCACTACGGATGAGAGGCAGCGGAGTGGACGATACGGCGCGGCAGCGGGCGTCCGGATCGGCGCCCTCGGCCCTGGCGCAGCGGCGGGACGACCTGTCGGAGATCGAGCGGGCCGGCCGGCACCGGCTCCTGCGACGGTTTCTCCACAACAGGCCCGGGGTGGCGGGCCTGGCCGTCATCGCCATCCTGGTCCTGCTCGCCATCCTCTCGACCCGCATCGCACCGTACGACTGGCAGGCCCAGGACATCGCCCATCGCTTCGCTTCGCCCTCGCTCAGCCACCTGCTGGGGACCGATGAACTGGGCCGCGACATCTTCAGCCGCATCCTCTACGGCGGGCGCTACTCGCTGACCATCGGCTTCGCCGCCGTCGGCGTCAGCTTCGTCGTCGGGACGCTGCTCGGCACCGTCGCGGGCTACTACCGCCGGGTCGACGGTGTCGTCATGCGCCTGATCGACATCATGATGGCCTTCCCGGGCATCCTGCTGGCGATCGCCATCGTGGCCGCGCTCGGGCCGGGGCTGATCAACGTCATCGTCGCCATCGGGATCAACGAGATCCCCGGCTTCACCCGCATCACCCGCTCGCTGGTCCTCAGCCTGCGCGAGCGGGAGTTCGTGACGGCCGCCACGCTGATCGGGGGCAGCGACGCCTACATCGTGCGGCGCCACGTGCTGGTGAACCTGGTCTCGCCGATCATCGTGTTCGCCTCGCTGCGCATCTCGACCGCGGTGCTGGTCGGCGCGACCCTGAGCTTCCTGGGCCTGGGCATCCAGCCGCCCGTCCCGGAGTGGGGCGCGATGGTCAGCACCGCGCGGGCGTACATCTCGATCGCCCCGCACACCTTCCTCTTCCCCACCCTGGCGATCTTCGTCACCGTGGTGGCCTTCAACCTGCTCGGCGACGCGCTGCGCGACACGCTCGACCCGACGATCCGCGACTAGCCGGATTTCCCGCGGCCGGCGGAGTCCGGACAGCCGCCGGCCTACCTGCTAAGATGCGGCTGGCGGCTGATGCCGCGCCTGGGACGTGGGGAAGGGACAGCGTGCCTCCGTCGCTCGTGCTCTCCATACTGCTCGGCAGCATCGCCGGGCTGCTCTTCCATAGCGCGCTCGGGCGCCGGCTCTGGCAGCTGCCGCTCTACTGGGGCTGCGCCGTGCTGGGGTTCTTCGGTGGCGAGGTCCTTGCGGTAGTTGCCGGCGCGGAAATGTTCCGTCTGGGCAACGTCCCGCTGGCCCCCGCGCTCGCGGGGTCGCTCGTCGCGCTTGGGATCTGCTGGTTCTTCAGCACCCCGTCACCGGCGCCGGCCGAGACGCGCGCCCGGCGGCCGGGCCGCGCGCGCCGCTAGGGTGGAGTGAGACGGGCGCCGCGGCGCCCTCGAGCACGCGAACACGGGAGGTGCAGCGCATGCGCAAGGGCTGGGTCGGGCTCATCGTCGGCATCCTCCTCGTCGTCTTCATCGGGCTCACCGTGCTCCTGTATCTCCTCGGGGGCAGCAACCAGTCCGCGCTGGAGCGGCTGCGGGACATCTCGATCGTCTTCATGACGCTGATGGGGATCCTGGTCGTGCTGCTAATGGGCGCCCTGGTCGGCGTCGCCGTCTGGCTGTCGCTGATGATCAAGGACCGGGTCATCCCGCTGCTGGAGCAGCTGACCGCGGCGGCGACGCGGCTGCGCGGCACGGCCGAGTTCGTCAGCGAGGAGGCCGTCAGCCCGATCATCTCGGCCTACAGCACGGTGGCCGGCATCCGGGCCGCCATCCGCACCGTGACCGGGCGCGACCGCAAGCGCTGACCTCGCCGTACTCCATCTGACGGCGACGGCCCCGGGGAAGACCTTCCGGGGCCATGTCACACCCGCCACGGGCGGAGCGCGCGGCGGCGAGGCGCGCTCACGCCCCCGCGCGCACCGCCATCACCGTCACCTCGACCAGCATGCCCGGCAGCGCCAGCGCCGACACCGCCACCGCCGTGCTCGTCGCCTGGATGTCCCCCAGCACCTCCTGCTTGATCGCGCCGAATGCCCGCAGGTCTCCCATGTCGGTCAGGTACAGCGTGACCGCGGTGATGTCGTGCGGGCACGCTCCGGCCGCCTCGAGCGCCCGCCGCACGTTCACGAGTGCCTGCCGGGCCTGCGGGCCGAACTCGGGCGAGACCAGCCGCAGACGCTCGTCCAGCCCTCCCTGCCCCGCCACGAAGACGAGATCCCCGCCGGTCACGCACTGCACGTAGCCCAGTGGGCGCGCGTCGAACAGCCCCGATACCTCGACGACCTGCTTGGTGTTGGTCACGATATCCACTCCTCGTCCGGCTCCCAGTCCGGGAACACCCCTCGCCCTCGGGGGCTGGGGCGATCACGCTGCCGATCATCCGCCCCAACCAACTCCCCGCCTCCGCGAGCCGCGTGCGGCCATCGCGATCGGGTGTTTCCCAGTCTGCGCCATGACGGTCCCCCGTTCCAGCGGCGCCGCCCACGCAAACGCTCACGCAAACGGGACACGCCCTGTCGACCGGAGCCGACAACGCGCGCGTTGTGGCGCGCTTACGCCACGGCACCGTCCGGGCGCGATCCGTCTCGATCGCGTGTTTCCGCACCATCAGGGTGAGACCCACGGCCTGGCAACGCCCGGCGCGCGGCCGTCGTATCGGAGGTGCCCCGAAACCCGGTTCCCGTCCGGCGTCTGCGGCGAGACACCGGACGCGCGGGTATATAATGGATGGTTGACCGGCGCGACCGCGCCGTCGTGTGGCGTGCCCGGCGGGCACGGCACGTCGTTGGGTAGCAATCGTGACGGGGGCGGAGCACGCGATGAAGGGCATCGTCCTGGCGGGTGGACTCGGCAGCCGCCTCTACCCGCTGACGCACGCGACCAACAAGCACCTGCTGCCGATCTACGATCAGCCGATGATCTGCTACCCGATCGCGACGCTGGTCAACGCCGGCATCGAGCACGTCATGATCGTCACCGGCGGCCCGCACGCGGGCGACTTCCTGCGGGTGCTGCGCAATGGCAAGCACCTGGGGGTGCGCCATCTGGAGTACTCCTTCCAGGAGCAGGAGGGCGGCATCGCCGAGGCGCTCGGCCTGTGCGAGGAGTTCGCCGACGGCGACGACATCTGCGTCATCCTGGGCGACAACACCACCGACGCGGAGATTCGCCCCGCGGTCGAGGGCTTCGCCGACGGGGCGCTGATCTTCCTGAGCGCGGTGCCCGACCCCGAGCGCTTTGGCTGCCCGGAGTTCGACCCCGACGACCCGGCCCGCATCCTGCGCATCGAGGAGAAACCGAGCGTGCCGCGGAGCGCGTACGCGGTGACCGGGCTCTACATGTACGACCGGCACGTCTTCTCCTACATCCAGCGCCTGTCACCGTCGGCACGCGGGGAGCTCGAGATCACCGACGTCAACAATTTCTACCTGCGGGACGGCGCGCTGCGCTGGACCGAGCTCACCGGCTTCTGGACCGACGCCGGCACGTTCGAGAGCCTGCACCGCGCCAATCGCTTCTGGGCGGAGCGCCGGGGCTGGCGGGACATCACCGCCGTGCCGCCCACCGGTGCGACCGTCGACATCAACTGAGCCCGGTCCCGGCCGCTCCGGCGACCGCGCGGGGCGAGCGGAGTAAGCGGAGCCTGCAGCCGTCCACGACACGTGACACAGACGACACAGAGGTGGGGGTGCCCGAGATGGCCACGATGTTCCAGACCGAGGAGCGGCGCGCCGCCGACCTGATCAACGACACCCTCGAGCGCCTGGGCTACGGCCGGCGCGCGTTCGACATGCGCGCCATCCCCTTCTCGGGCGTCTGGGGCACGTCGTCCTCCGTCAGCTACCAGGTCGCCAACGAGCTGGAGCAGGCATCGCCGCCGCCCGAGGCCGAGGGGCTCTCGAAGAAGGAGGTGCGGCGCCTGGCCCAGGAGCAGGTCCGCCTGCGTGCGCAGGAGATCGCCCGGGAGGTGGCGGACCGGCTGGCGGGCAGCGACGGGTTCGCGCGGGTCGAGGCGGCCAACGGCTACATCAACATCGTCTTCGACACCAACCGCTTCAGCAACGAGCTGGTGCGCTCGGTCGTCGGCGCCGGCGGCGACTACGGGCGGGGCAGCGGCAAGCTCGACCGGGTCATGGTCGAGTACTCGCAGCCGAACACCCACAAGGCGTTCCACGTCGGCCATCTGCGCAACGTCTGCCTGGGCAACGCGCTCAGCCGCACGCTGCGCTTCGCCGGGTTCGACCTGCTCGAGGCCAACTACATCGGCGACATCGGCCTGCACGTGGTCAAGGCCCTCTGGTGCTACCAGCGCTTCCACCGGGGCGAGGAGCCGCCGCGGGCCGAGCGCGGCCGCTGGCTGGGGGAGATCTACACCGAGGCCGACCAGCGGCTGAACGCGCGCCAGGACGTGGTCGACTTCCTCAACGACCTGTCGCGCAACGACGTCACCTTCGTCGAGGCCGTCGACCGGATGATGAAAGAGCTCTGGAAGGTCCACAAGGTCGGCGAGGACGTCGCCTACGTGCTCGGCCAGCTGGCGCACGGGCGTGAGATCAAGCCCGACGCCCTCTACGACAACGACACCATGCCGCGCCTGTGGCCGATCGTGGGCAAGCAGCTGCACCACGAGCTGCGGGCGGCGCTCGAGCGCGGCGACGTGACGCCGGCCGACGGCGAGGTCATCACCCCGATCGCGACCTATCAGGAGCGCATCGAGCGCTGGGAACACCTGGCGCAGCATATCCACTGGTGGGCCGACGTGCCGCACTGGCAGCGCGAGGTGCGCGAGACCTTCCAGCTCTGGGAGCGCAAGGACCCGGACTTCATGCGGCTCTGGGAGGAGACCAAAGCCTGGAGCATGGAGGAGTTCCACCGGATCTACGATCAACTCGACGTGCACTTCGACGTCTGGTTCTACGAGAGCGAGGTCGAGGAGCCGGGCCGCGAGATGGTGCGCGAGCTGCTGGAGCAGGAGATCGCCGAGATCAGCGACGGGCTGCCCGTCGTCAAGATCGACGAGAAGCTCGGGCTGGAGAAGGAGACCTACCGGACCCTGCCGATCCTGCGCTCGGACGGCACGACGCTCTACGCGACCAAGGATCTGGCACTGACCAGGGTCAAGTTCGAGGGCTACCACGTCGACCGCTCGATCTGGGTCGTCGATGTGCGCCAGAGCCTCTACTTCCAGCAGATCTTCAAGATCATGGAGCTGTGGGGCTTCGAGCAGGCAGCCAAGTGCTTCCACCTGAGCTACGAGACGGTCATGCTCCCCTCCGGCGCCATGAGCAGCCGCTCGGGGAACATGGTGCTCTACGACGATGTCGCAGGGGCCGTGCTCCAGCGGGCCCGCGAGATCATCGAGGAGAAGAACCCGTCCCTGCCCGACGAGCAGAAGGCGCGCATCGCCCACGAGGTGGGCCTCGGCAGCCTGAAATACGGCATGCTGGCGCGCGACAACAACCGGGTAGTGGTGTTCGACATCGAGGAGGCCCTCTCCTTCGAGGGGCACGCCGCGCCCTACATCCAGTACGCCCACGCCCGCGCCTGCCGCATCCTCGAGAAGGTCGGCGCGCTCCCGGCCGGCGACCTCGCCTTTGACGACCTGACGCCGGAGGAGATCAACCTGATCCAGCAGATCGCGGTCTTCCCGGCCGAGGTCGAGCGCGCGGCGGCGGAGTACAAGCCGCTGGTGATCGCGAACTACGTCTACGAGCTCGCCAAGCGCTTCAACGACTTCTACCGCGCCTGCCCGGTACTCCAGGCGGAGGAGCCGCGGCGCACCGCCCGGCTCGCGCTGGTCGACGCGACGCGCCAGACCCTGGCCAACGGGCTGGGACTGCTCGGGATCGCGGCGCCGGAGACGATGTAGTGGCGGAGGACGACAGGGCGGGCAACCGGCTCGGCCGCGCGCCGATCCGGCCGATCCTGGTGCCGCTGGCCCAGGGAGCGATGCGCGCGGGGGTCGAGCAGGGCGCGGAGGTGCTGGAGACGGCCCTCCGCGCGCGGCTTCAGGCGCACCAGCGGCCGGAGCTGCTGGCCCGGCTGCGCCCCACCGAGACGGTCGCCTGCTCGCCCCTGGCAGGGGATGCCGGCCAGACGGCGCCCGGCGGCGCGCTGCACGTCGACGAGATCGCGACGGCGGGAGCGCGGGCCGCCCGGCGGGTGCGCGACGCGATCGGCGCCGGGGAGCTCGCCCTGACGCTCGGTGGAGACCACGCGCTGTCGGTCGGCACGGTCGCCGGCGCGTCCGCCGCGGCCCGGCGCCTCGCGGTGCTCTGGGTCGACGCGCACGCCGACCTGAACGCCCCGGCCACCAGCCCGTCCGGCCACGTCCACGGCATGCCGCTGGCGGTCGCCCTCGGCCGCGGGTCGGAGCGCCTGACCGGCCTCTGCGGGCGGGCGCCGAAGGTCCGGCCGGAGGACACCTACCTGCTCGGCGTCCGCGACCTCGACCCGGCCGAGCGGGTCTGGCTACACGAGGGCCGCCTCCACTGCGCGACGATGGCGGACATCGACGACGCGGGGCTGGAGGCGACGCTGCGGTCGATGCTGGACGAGATGCGGCGCTCGGGCGTCGACGCGGTACACGTCAGCTTCGACGTCGACGCGCTCGACCCGCTGCTGCTGCCGGGGACGGGCACGCGGGCCTGGGGCGGGCTGACTTTCCGCGAGGCGGCGCGGCTGCTGCGCCTGCTGCGCGGCACCGATCTCCCCATCCGCTCGCTCGACTGGGTGGAACTGAACCCCTCGCTCGACCCGACCGGTGCCAGCACCGAGGTCGCCGCGGCGCTGCTCGCGGTGGCCGTCGGCGAGGATCTCCTCTGAGCGTACACATGACACCCAGCCGAGCAATGCGCGCCGCACGCAGCGGGATGCATCAGGCCCGGTAGTCGGAGCCAAACGGCGCCGCAGGCCGCGTCCAACCGCCGGGCGGCGTGCCGGCTCAGCCGAGGAGCTCTCGGAACTCGGCTTCGGTGACCTCGAGTTGCTTGAGGATCTCCTGAAACAGCCAGCCGCCGATGTCCGCGTCACCATGCACCGGTATCGTGGTGGCCCGCCCGTCGGGATGCTTCCAGCGCGCGTGACTGCCTTTCTGCCGCATCTGGCGGAAGCCGAGCCGCAGTGCCACGCGCTGCAGGTCTCGGGCTTTAGCGGGCACGAGTCACGGTGAGCTCCACGTCCGCGGGCAGCAGGCGCCCCTCGTCGGCAAACTCGTCGCGGATCATGGCGAACACGTCCCGGAGCTCGGCACGGGCTTCGTCCGGCGTGCGCCCCCAGGCGTGGCAGCCGGGAATCGCCGGGACGTAGGCGACGAACGTCCCGTTGTCGTCGGGGCGGGTGATGACCGTGTAGTCGTCCAGTGCGCGCAATGGCCCACCTCCTCGGTCGCCGCGCGGCTGCCGCAGCCCCATTGTACGCCGCGGTCACCCCCCAACC
>DATKRJ010000107.1:0-13687 GCA_035532355.1 Thermomicrobiaceae bacterium
GGGGTGTCGAAGCAGGTGCTGGTGCAGTGCTTCGAGCGGCGCTGCCTGACCTACACGCCGTCGAACCCGGCGGGCTGGCAGGTCGAGGCCGGCAACGTGGGCCAGCACTACTACCGCTGGCGCTACGGTCAGACCCCGTAGAGACGCGGTCACTCAGGCGGGACGCGGGAGGTCATTCCTGCGTCCCGCACCAACCGATAGCGGCGACGTACCGCCGATCCCCAGCCCGCTTCCAGCGGGCTTCGTCGTTGAGCGCGGGCCTGGTGGCCCGCGTGCGGCCGGCCGGGGCCCGCTGAGTGGGCCCATGTGACCTTTGGGGCAGGTTTCAACCCTGCCCTGGTCTTCCGCTCCCCATGCGTCCGCGCTGCGGACCGGTCATTCCTTCGAGGCGAGCTTCGCCTTCTCCTCCTCGACCAGCACCCGGCGCAGTACCTTGCCGACCGCGCTCTTGGGGAGTGTGTCGCGGAACTCGATCAACCGCGGCACCTTGTAGGCCGCCAGCCGCTCGCGGCAAAAGGCCTCCAGTTCGGCGGTGGTCGCCGAGGCGCCGGGGCGCAGCACGACGTAGGCCTTGACCGTCTCGCCGCGGTAGGGGTCCGGGACTCCGGCTACGCCGGCCTCGAGCACGGCGGGGTGCTCGTAGAGCACCTCCTCGACGTCGCGCGGGTAGACGTTGTAGCCGGAGGCGAGGATCAGATCCTTCTTGCGGTCGACGATGCTGAGGTAGCCCTCGGCGTCCATGGTGCCGATGTCGCCGGTGTAGAGCCAGCCGTCGCGCAGCGCCTCCGCCGTCTCCCCGGGCAGGTTCCAGTAGCCGGCCATCACCTGTGGCCCGCGCAGCCGGATCTCGCCGGGCTCGCCGGTCGGGAGCACCCGCGTGCCGGTCTCGACGTCGACGATCTGGCAGTCGGTGTCGGCCATGGGCACGCCGACCGTGCCCGGCTTGCGCTCGCCCCAGGCGGGGTTGCCGTGGGTGACCGGGCTGGTCTCGGAAAGGCCGAAGCCCTCCAGGATCTTGCCGCCGAAGCGCCGCTCGAACGCCGCCATCACCTCGACCGGCATCGGTGCCCCGCCCGAGTTGCAGAAGCGGATTGAGCCGACGCCGTACTCCTCGGCGTTCGGGAAGCTGTTGACGGCCACGTACATGGTCGGCACGCCCGGGAAGAGGGTCGGCTGAACGGCGCGGATCGTCTGCATGACCGGCTCGAGCTCGAAGCGAGGCAGCAGGATCATCGAGCCGCCGCAGGCCAGGCACAGGTTCATCACCACGGTCATGCCGTAGACGTGAAACAGCGGCAGCACCCCCAGCATGCGGAACTCCTCGTCCCGGGGCAGCTCCGGGTTGAACGCCTGGCACTGCAGCACGTTGGCCACCAGGTTGAAGTGGGTGAGCATGGCGCCCTTGGAGACGCCGGTCGTGCCACCGGTGTACTGCAGCACGGCGACGTCGTGGGCGCCGACCTTGACCGACGGCGGCTCGCCTGCGGCCGCGGCCAGCGCCTCCTCGAACGCGCGCGCCTCCGGGCCGATGGCAACCTCGCCGCGCAGCCGGGCGACCAGGACGTGGTCGAGCGCGGCGTGCGGCAAGGTGGCTTGAACCACCGGGTAGAGGAGGTCGGCGACGACGAGCGCGCGGGCGCCGGAGTCGTTCAGGGTATAGGCGAGCTCGCGGGGCGTGTAGAGCGGGTTGACCTGGACGACGATCGCGCCGGCCCGCAGCACGCCGTAGTAGGCGATCACGTACTGCGGGCAGTTCGGCAGCATCAGCGCGACGCGGTCGCCCTGGCCGACGCCGAGGTCGGCCAGGACACGCGCGAAGCGCTGGGCACGGCTCCAGAGCTCGCGGTAGCTCAGCGATGTGCCGGCGAAGCGCACGGCGGGCAGGTCGGGCCGGCGCGCGGCAGCCTCCGCGAGGGTCTGGTAGAGCGGGATCTCCGGGTACTCCAGGGTGGTCGGGACGTTGGGAGGGAACAGCTTCAGCCAGGGTCGCTCGGGCATGTCGGACATGGTGGCGCCTCCTCATCGCGCCGCGGCCGACCGGCAGCCGCCTGGCGCGCGATCCCGCCAGGTTGGAAGGCCGTCGTCGAGTCGCCGCGCGCGTTCTGTATACCCGATCCGCGACCGGCGCGTCACGCCGCGTCGCGGTGACTTCCGCGCCGCCGACGCGAACCGCCGGGCTGCGCAGGCCGGCGCGCTCGGGCCGCAAGGAGCTCGCGCCGGGTCACGGAAAGCGCCGATGCAGCGCCGGTTCACGGGCGGATCGACCGGCGCGGGCAGGTCGGTGCGGGTCCGCGCGGCACGATCCTCGATCCCGCATCACCAGCCGAACACGCGCTGGGCGAGCATGGCGATGAAGAGCCCCTCGAACAGGAAGCCGGTGATCGCCTCGACCGCCGTAACCACGCTCTGCGGGCTGTTCGGGGTGAACGGCGCGGTGAAGACCCGACCGTGGAAGGCCGTGATGCTCAGCACCGCGGCTTCCCGCCAGCCGAGATGGGAGATGCCGGCCTGGCCGAAGCCGTAGTAGAGGGCGGCGAAGAACGCAACGAGCACGAGGTAGGCAACGACCATGCGCCCCATGCGATAGCCATAGCCCGTCAGACCGGCCAGCGCGAGCGACACGAGGTACGAACCGGCACGGCGCCCTCCATAGAGCGCCAGCATTTTGCGCCGGATCACGCGGGACCGATAGAAGAAACGGCCGGCATCATCGGTCATCCCCTGTGCGCGCAAGGCCAGGGCAAGCTGCTGATTGGCGCGCATCGCGGACTTGAACTCCTGGGTCCGCAGCGCCCGGTCCTTCGCCACCCCGTCGCGTTCCCGCTGGAGCGCCCGGCAGTCATCGCCCAGCACGCGGATCGCCGACCAACCGACGACGGAGAGGATGACGCCTTCCCAGTGCACGTCCGAGAGCATCGGGCCCACCCCGTCCGCGTCCGTCAGGCGCACTCCGAAGAGGTGTGCCCCTGCCAGGTGGACCTCGTGCAGCCTGGCCCGTTGCAGGTAGGCCCGATAAAGGAACGCGCCCTCCAGATGCGCGTTCCAGAGATCCGTGTCCTCCAGGTGCACCCCGTCGCAGTCGGCCTCGCGGAGGTTGACCGCCCACAGGCTGGCCCCTTCCAGATGGCACCCGCTCAGATCGGCACGTTCCAGGTTCGCGTAATCGAGGCAGGAGCCTTCCAGGTGGGCGTGGCTGAGATCGGCGCCGTGCAGGTCGATCGCCGCCATCCGTCGTTGCTCTTCGGTCAGGTCCTGGCGCGTCGGCCGGATCGCGTGGCACGCCGCGCGGGCGAGCGGCAGGTTGGATAGTTGCGCGTGGCTGAGGTCGGCGCCGCGGAGGTCCAGGCCGACGCGTTCGTGCTGGCTCGCATCGTTCGGGTCCACCGGGCCACGGCCGTCCTCGTGGGTTGCCAGCAGCCACTCGATATCCGCGCGCTCGAGGCGCACGCCGTTGAACGCGTAGTCGCCGCGCAGCACGTCCGGGGTGATGGCGCGGCGCGCCGCGAGCTCAGCCTGGCGATCCGCGGCAATCTCCGGCTCGGTCCGCCACGGCTGGCCGTGCTCCGCCCAGAACGCGTTCCACTCACACGGGCTGACCGTATCTGTCCGCTCCATGCCCCCAATGGTGATGGACACGGGGCACCCCTGTCCAGGCCGGCGAGGATCTCGGTGATCCGGGTCGCCGCGGGAGGGGGATCCGGGACGCGGCGGCAGCGGAGACCCGCTCAGACGCGCTCGCGCGACTCCAGGTGCGCCTCGACCTCGGCGCGGCGGCGCCAGACGGGACGCAGCTCCTTGCGGGCGTAGAGCGGCAGCTGGTCGCCGCGGTGCGCGTCCCCGGGCTGGGAGGCGTTGCCGTAGACGGTCAGCGCCATCGCGCGCTGCGGAGCGCCGAACTCGACCGCCGCGACGTAGCCGGTACCGCCGATCGCGCCGAAGCGGCCGTCCGGGTCGGGCAGGTACCAGGTGGCGCGGAAGCAGCCGAGCGGATCCCGCGCGCCGTTGCCGGGCAGGTCGACCGGCCCGAGGCGCAGGCGGAAGAGGTCGCCCCAGGCGACGTCGAGGGTGCCCGCCGCCGCGCGCAGCCGGCCGGCCGCGACGGCGAGTCCGGTGGCGGCCCGCTCCGGATCGGCCAATCCGCGTGGGGTGCCGAGCGGGTCCCGCGCGTCCCAGGGGACGGCGAAGAGGGACGTCACCGGCGTCGGCAGCGGCAGCACCTCGGCCAGCCAGAAGGCGAACAGGGCCGCGCCGCGGCTACCGGCGTCGAAGCGGTAGTCCCACGCGGCCAGCACCCTGCCTGCCTCGGCCGCCGCGCCGCCGCGCGCGCCGGCGGCGGCCACCAGGTCCGGCGCCAGGCGGTCGGCCAGGTCGGAGCGCGTCGAGGCCAGCGCGGCGAGCAGGTCCTCCCAGCCAAGCGGACCGTCTTCGATCAGCAGTTGCAGCCCGCGCTGCTCGCGTGGTCGCAGCGGACCGGGCGGCGCCAGGTAAGGCGGGAAGTCGGCCGGGTCGAGCGGCGACGGCAGAGTCGCGGTCCAGGGTGGACTGTTGGAGTTCTGCACCCAGCCGGTCGGCGGGTCGACGACCCGTGGCAGGTCCTCGTAGGGGTGGATCGCGGTCCAGAGCCGGGCCGAGGTGTCGCCGGGGATCAGGCCGGCCCAGCTATCCCAGTCGCCGCCCGGCCGCACCGGCACCAGGCCGTTGAAGAGCGCCAGGACGTGGCCGTCCGCGTCGGCGTAGATGACGGTGAACATCGGCGCCTGCATCTTTCGCAGCGCTCGCTCGAACTCCGCGAGGTCGCGCGCCCGGCACATGTCCCACCACTGCTCGTAGATGCCGGGAATCTGCGCCTGGTCGACGGCCACGACGCGCAGCGCGACCGGCCGGCCGTCGACCTCGGCCACGACCGGCCCGTGCACCGAGCGCCGGATCTCCAGCGTCTCCTCGAGGAGCGTGCCGCCCGGCTGGCGCACCTTCAGCGTCTGCGTCTCGCGCTCGAAGGGCCGCACCTGGCCGTCGAAGCGGTAGCCATCGTCGACGGGGTCGAGCAGATAGGCGTCCCAGCCGTCGAAGGTGTTGACGGTGTGCGTCCAGCCGAGTCGCTCGTTGAAGGCGATGGTCAGGACCGGCGAGCCGACCAGGCAGGCGCCGTAGGCGTCGACGCCGGGGGCGACGAGGTGCGCCTCGTACCAGACGTAGAGGTCGTCCCAGGGCAGGTGTGGGTTGGCCAGTAGCATCGGCTTGCCGCTCCGGGAGTAGCCGGGGCCGATGGCCCAGCCGTTGGAGGCGGGCGGGAAGGGGATGCCCCGGGTGATGAGCAGCAGCGGCTGGCCCTCGCGCGCCGACTGACCCGACAGGGTGAGGAAGGTGAAGACGAAGCGCAGCGCGTGGGCGAGCAGGTCGGCCGGCTCGACCGGCAGCACGACCCGCGCTTCGGCGGCCAGGCGGTCAGGATGCGCCGCGGCGTAGGCGTTGACGCCGTCGGCGAAGGCGCTCAGGTACCCGGCGAAGGCGGGCGACTGGGCGGCGAGCCACTCGCGGGCGCGAGCGGGGAAGCCCATGGTGCGGGTGAGCCGGTCATCGTCCAGGTAGCCCGCGCCCCAGTACTCGGCGGCGCGGCCGCGCGCCTGGCCGATCAGGCGCAGCAGGAGGTCGCCGTGGCTGTGGGCCTGGGCCCAGCCGAAGGCGCGAAAGAGGGCGGGCGAGTCGTCGGCGTAGATGTGCGGCACGCCCCACTCGTCCCACAGGATCTCGGCGCCGCTCGGTTCCCCGCTCTCTCCCACGCGCGTGCTCCCTCCACCGGTCTCCCGATGGGGAGGAGCGTAGCACGGGCGCGGGTCGGTCGCATCCGTGCGGCGTGCGGGGTTCGGGGCAGCCGCTCGCGCCGAGACCGTCGGCCTGCAAGCGCGGTGCCCGCGGCGTCCGCGGCCCACCTGGGTCTCAGCGGGCATGGTGGCGGGTCGATGGTGGCGAGCGGGCGCCGGAACCGGGTGCGCGCTAGCGTCGCCCCGCGGAGTGCCGGGAGAGCCGATCGGGTGGGATCGGAGTACTGCCGTCGTGGTCGGACAGACGGAAGAACTACCGCGCAATTGTCCTTCCGGCCGTATGCGAGTCCCCTCTCACCCGCTACGCTCTCCTTAGGATCGAATTCTGACAGACGTGCGGCTGGGTTGACGCGCGCCGGCCGGTTTGTTCCTCGCCGCCGCAGGCGACGGTCGTCGGCGTGACAGCGCCGGACCACGCGGGACTATCCGGAAGGTACCGCCCCGATGGCGATTCAACGCGAGGTCAGGGAACGCGTGGGTGATGCCACCGGAGACGCGGTGCCGATCGACCCGTTTGCCGCCGAGGCCGGCAACGGTCTCGCCGCCCCCGGGGCCGGCGGACGGTCCGAGCGCCGTCGGGAGAGTACGGACGCCCACGCAGCCGCCTCGGCCGCCGCGCCCAGGATGACCTTCCGGGACTTCGTCGAGCGCGCGCCGGCCGTGATATACGTCGCTCCGGCCGCCGAGCCGCGGCGACTCATCTACCTCAGCCCGTACGGCGAAGCGCTGCTCGGCTACGGCGCGGGCGTGCTGGACGGGCAAGCCGACTTCTGGAGCATCGTGCTGCACCCGGAGGATCGGGATTGGGTGCTCCAGGAGCTCGCCCGGGTCGGGGAGCAGGGACGACCGCAGCGCTTCGAGCATCGTCTCATCACCCGCGACGGCCGCACGCTCTGGGTTTCCCATCTGGTCGCCCCGGGCTCGGTGACGTCGCACTGGTACGGGGCGGTCGTCGACATTACGGAGAGCCGGGCGGCCGAGGAGGCGTCCGGCCGCCGGGCCACGAACTTCCTGTCGCTCGCGCGTGCCACGTCCGATTTCCTGCACGTCGTCGATCCGTCCGGCATGGTGCTCGAGCTGAACCCGTCGCTCGGGATGCTCTGGGAGCGGAGCCCGTCCGACCCGATCGGCGGTCAGGCCTTCAGCGGCTGGGTCCACCCCGAGGACGTGGCCACCTTCCAGGCGTTCCTCACCGCGTGCGCACACACGCCCGGCGTCTCGGGCCCGGTCGAGGTGCGCCTGCGTCGCGCCGATGCGGAATGGTCCACGGTTGAGATCCTGGCGAGCAATCTGCTGGCTGAGCCCGCCGTGGGGGGTATCGTGCTCAGCGGGCGCGACATCACCCAGCGCAAGCAGCTTGAGGTGCAGCTCGCCCACCAGGCGTTCCACGACCCGCTGACCAACCTGCCGAATCGTGCCCTGTTCCTCGATCGGCTGGAGCACGCCCTGGCGCGGGCGCGACGCCAGGGTCGGGTCATCGCGGTGCTGTTCGTCGACCTGGACAACTTCAAGGTGATCAACGACAGCCTGGGCCACGAGGTCGGCGACCGCTTCCTGATCCAGGTCGCGGAGCGGCTGCAGGCCTGCGTGCGGGCCGGCGACACGGTCGCCCGCTTCGGCGGCGACGAGTTCACCCTGCTGCTGGAGGACCTCGCGGTCGGCCAGGAGGCGACCGAGGTCGCGGATCGGATTCAGGAGGCCTTGCGGACCCCCGTCAACCTCCACGGGCGCGAGCTGGTCGGGACCGCCAGCATCGGCATCGCCCTCAGCCACGCCGGGCACGATCACCCCCAGGACCTGCTGCGCGCCGCGGACGTGGCGCTCTACCGTGCCAAGCACCTGGGCAAGGCCCGCCACGCGCTCTTCGAGCGCGGCATGACCGGCCCGGTGCACGAGCGCCTGGCGCTGGAGCTCGAGCTGCGGTCGGCCGTGGCGCGCGAAGAGTTCCGGATCGAGTACCAGCCGATGGTCGACCTCCAGACCGGTCAGATCCTGGGGGTCGAGGCGCTGCTGCGCTGGCTGCATCCGGATCGCGGCCTGGTCGCTCCGGGCGACTTCGTGGCGGTCGCCGAGGAGACGGGGCTGATCGTGCCGGTGGGGCAGTGGGTCGTGGAGCAGGCCTGTCTCCAGGCGCAGGAGTGGGAGCGGCGGATCTGTGCCGAGGCCCCCATCCGGATCAACGTCAACCTCTCCGCGTACCAGTTCCGGCACCCGACGCTGGTCGACGACATCGGCCGCGCCCTGACGGCGTCCGGGCTCGATCCGCGCCAGCTGACGCTGGAGATCACCGAGAGCCTGATGATGGAGGAGGGGAGCGACACCCGAGCGGTGCTGCAGGGACTGAAGGCGCTGGGGGTAGAGCTGGCGATCGACGACTTTGGCACCGGGTACTCCTCGCTGTCGTATCTCCGGCGCTTCGCCGTCGACGCGCTGAAGATCGACCGGTCGTTCATCGAGGAGCTGGAGCACGATCCGCAGCACGAGGCGCTGGTGGCTGCCATCATTGCCGCGGGGCGGGCGCTGGGGCTGCGGGTCACGGCGGAGGGGATCGAGACGATCGCGCAGCTGCTGGCGCTGCGGCGCATGGGCTGTCAGGAGGGGCAG
Organism: Thermomicrobiaceae bacterium; assembly: GCA_035532355.1. GTDB lineage: Bacteria > Chloroflexota > Chloroflexia > Thermomicrobiales > Thermomicrobiaceae > DASSZN01. The sequence goes on from DATKRJ010000107.1 coordinate 8,427, forward strand.
GGGTTCCTCTTCGCCCGACCGGCGCCGATCGTCGAGACCGGGAGGCTGCTCGACCGCGGGGTCCTGCTGCCGTCGGTGACGCGTCGTCCCGGGCGCCCACGCCCGCTCGCGTCCTGACGCGCGTCAGTCGAGGGTGGCAGCGCTCGCCAGTTCACGCCGCTCGGCCGGCGCCTCGGCCTCACTCGCGAACTGCGCCAGGTAGAGCCGGCGGTAGCGCCCGGAGCGCTCCAGCAGTTCCTCGTGCGTGCCGCGCTCCACGATTCGTCCCTCGTCGACCACCAGGATCTGGTCCGCGCGCTGGATCGTCGACAGCCGGTGGGCGATCGCGATCGTGGTGCGGCCCTGGATCAGCCGCTCGAGCGCCCGCTGGATGCGCCGCTCGACCTCGGAGTCGAGTGAGCTGGTCGCCTCGTCGAGCAGCAGATAGGGCGCCTGGCGCAGCAGCGCCCGGGCGATCGCCACCCGCTGCTTCTCGCCGCCCGACAGCCGGTAGCCGCGCTCGCCGACGACCGTGTCGATCCCCTCGGGCAGGCGCGCCACCAGGTCGCCGAGCTGGGCCGCCGCGACCGCCTGTGCAACCGCCTCGGGTCCCGCGTCGGGGACGCCGTAGCAGATGTTCTCGTGCAGCGTCGCGTGGAAGAGGAAGACCTCCTGGGTGACGACGGCCACGTGCGAGCGGAGATCCTTGCGGCCAATCTCGGTGAGCGCCACGCCGTCGAGCCGGATGACGCCACCGTCCGGGTCGTACAGCCGGGCCGCCAGGCTCAGGATGGTCGACTTGCCGGCGCCGCTGGGGCCGACCAGCGCCACCAGCTGGCCGGGACGGGCGGCGAACGAGACGTCGTGCAGCACCTCGACCCGCGTCGCCTCTGGGTCGGTAGTGGGGTAGGTGAAGTTGACGTCGTCGAAGACCAGTCCCTCGGTCGGGGCGGCGGGCAGCGGAGTCGGCTCGGCCGGCTCCTTGACCCGGACCGGGACGTCGAGCACCTCGAAGACGCGGTCGAAGAGCGCCAGGCCGCCGAGCAGGGTGGCGTTGGCGCCCGCCAGCGACGAGGCGGGCGAGTAGAGCTGCGCCAGGTAGGTGGCGAAGGCTACCAGCGTGCCGAGCTGCACCTGGCCGGTGATCACCAGCCAGGCGCCGTAGCCGTAGAGCACGGCCGGGCCGAGCGTGGCCAGCCCCTGCACGATCAGGCTGAGCCACTGGCCTTCCAGGATCTGCGCGATCTGGGCGCGACGGACCTCGTCGTTGACGGCGTCGAAGCGCGCCTGCTCGCGATCCTCGGTGCCGAAGGTCTTGACCACGATGGCCCCGGAGAGGCTGAGCGTCTCCTCGAGCACGGTCGAGAGGTCGCCCAGCGCGGCCTGGGCCCGCTCCACCGCGACGTAGCGGCGGCGGCCGAAGTGCAGCACCGGGAAGGCGAAGGCCGGCAGCGCCAGCGCGGCGGTCAGGGCCAGCCGCCAGTCGATGATCGCCATGACGGTCAGCGTGGCGACGACGGTGACCAGGTTGGCGATCGTGCCGAGGAAGGACTGGGTCAGCACGTTCTGCAGGTTGCCGGCGTCGTTGAGGAAGCGGGTGTGGATCTCGCCGGCGCGCGTCCAGGTGAAGAAGTCGAGCCCGAGCTCCTGGACGTGGCGGTAGAGGTGCTCGCGCAGGTCGGCGATCATGCCCTGGGCGACCCGGGTGGCGAGGTAGCTCTGCCCGAGGTTGAGCACCGCCGCTCCCAGCGGGGCCAGGAACAGCCCGAGGCCGAGCGTCAGCCCCAGCCGCACGTCGCGGTGGGGGATGGCGGTGTCGATCAGGCTGCGGATCAGCAGCGGCGGGATGAGCCCGAGCGCCACGCCGGACAGCAGCAGCGCCGTGCCCACGATCAGGTGCAGCCGGTAGCGGTCCAGATAGATGCGGACGCGTCCGAACGTCTGGCGCATGTCGCGTGGCCCGCCGCCGCGCAGGTAGCGCAGGGCGCGCTGCTGCTGCATAACGCCGCCCATGCCCAGGCCGCCGAAGCCGCCACCGCCGCCAAACCCGCCGCCGCCACCCAGCCCGCCGCGACTCGCCATGCCCTGCTCCCCGCGGAACACGCGGCGCGCGCCTCATACGCCGCGCCGTACCGTGCATTATCAATCCATTTGAGTATAGCACTAATGAGGGAATCCGGGAGCGGAGCGGTCGGCGAGGTCCCGGCCCGGCACCAGAGCCGCCGCCCTACGGCATGGCGCGCACCTCGGGCAGGGTCAGGGAGGCGACCCCGGTGGCGACCAGCACGAGCACGGCGCCGACGGCGACCGTCGGCGGCACGCCCACGACCGAGCCGATGCTGCCCAGGACCATGGCCCCGAGCGGCATGATGCCCGACGGGATCAGCGTGTAGGCGCTCATGACCCGCCCGCGCATCTCGGGCGGCACGTTGAGCTGCAAGAGCGTGTTGGTCAGGCCCATCAGGAGCGTCTGCGACAGCCCGACGATCAGGAGGATCGCCAGCGACACGACGAACCAGCGGGAGCCGGCGAAGGCCAGCAGGCTGAGACCGAACAGGCCGGTGGCCGCCAGTTGCAGGAAGCCCTTGCGGCGTGAGTTACCGAGCGGGGCGACCAGGATGGCGCCGACCAGTGCCCCGACGCCGCTCGCCCCCATCAGCACGCCGTAGCCGGAGGCGCCGCTGTGCAGCACGTTCTGGGCGAAGATCGGCATCAGCTGTGTGTAGGGGCGGCCGAGCAGCGTGGCGATCGCCATCACCAGCATCAGTCCCCAGACGCGCCGGTCACGCCGCATGAAGCGCAGCCCCTGGACCAGGTTGCCCAGGATCGAGCGGTTGGAGACGGCGCGGCGCGGGCGGGGGCGCATGATCCAGACGGCCCAGACGACGGCGAAGTAGCTCAGGCCGTTGAGGAAGAAGGCGCCCGAGGTGGAGATGAGGGCGACCAGCACTCCGGCGACGGCCGGGCCGATGACGGCGGCGCCGTTCCAGGCGGCCGAGTTGAGGCCGACGGCGCTGGCGATGTTCTCCTGGCCGACGAGGTCGGGGATCAGCGCCTGGCGGGTCGGGTTGTCGATCGCGCCGACGGCCGAGCTGCAGAAGGCGATCACCAGGATCTCCCAGATCTTGATGATGTGGGCGACGTTGAGCGCCGTGAGGATGAGCGCCAGCAGCCCGAAGGTCGTCTGGGTGAAGAGGAGCACCTTGCGCCGGTCGAGCCGGTCGGCCAGCACCCCGCCGACCAGGGTGATCGAGATGCCGGGTACGGCCTGGACCAGCCCGATCAGGCCGAGGTAGAAGGCCGAGTTGGTCAGCTGCAGGATCAGCCAGCTGAGCGCCACGAACTGCATCCAGCTGCCGACGTTGGAGACGATGCTGCCGATCCAGAAGTTGCGAAACTCCGGGACCCCGAGCGCGCCGCCGCCCAGTCGCTCGGGCAGCGCGCGCCCGAAGGCCAGCCGGGCTCCGAGCTGGTTGAGCCACGTCCAGCGCCGTGCCGGACGGAGCCGGAGCGATCGTGGTTCCGCGGGGGTGGGAAAGTCGTCGCGCTCTTCGGTCTCGGTTCTCACACGCTCTCTTCCCACTGCGGATCGCGAGGCCACGGAGCTGGCGATCGACCGGTCTGCCGTCTACGGCATCGCGCGGACGTCGGGGAGGACGACGTAGGCGAACATCGTGGCGGCCGTGACCAGCACGGCCCCGACGCCGACCGTGAGCGGCACGCCGACCACGTCGCCGATGCTGCCGAGGACCATGCTGCCGAGCGGCATCAGGCCCATCGGAATCAGGGTGTAGACGCTCATGACCCGCCCGCGCATCTCGGGCGAGACGTTGAGCTGCAGCAGCGTGTTGGTCATGCCCATCAGCAGCGTCTGGAAGCCGCCGCAGAAGACCAGGACGATCAGCGAAGGCACGAACCAGTGCGAGCCGGCGAAGAGGAAGAGCGTGACGCCGAAGAGGCCGGTCGTCACCAGTTGGAGGAGGCCCTTGTGGCCGGTCCCGCCGAGCGGCGCGACCATGATGGCGCCGATCAGCGCGCCGACGCCGCTGGCGCCCATCAGCACGCCGTAGCCCGAGGCGCCGCTGTGCAGCACGTTCTGGGCGAAGATCGGCATCAGCTGGGTGAAGGGGCGGCCGAGGAAGGTCGCGGCGGCCATCACTGCCATCAGCCCCCAGACGCGCCGGTCGCGCCGGATGAAGTCGAGTCCGCGCGTGAGGTTCACCAGCAGCGACTCTTTGGAGACGTTGCGGTGTGGACGTGGGTGCATCTTCCAGACGGCCCAGACGACGGCGAAGTAGCTCAGACCGTTGAGGATGAAGGCGCCGGAGGTCGAGATCAGGGCGACCAGCACGCCCGCGATGGCCGGGCCGATGACCGCCGCGCCGTTCCAGGCGGCGGAGTTGAGCCCGATGGCGCTGGCGATGTTCTCCTCACCGACCAGGTCCGGCACCAGCGCCTGCCGCGTCGGGTTGTCGAGGGCGGCCACCGTGGAGCTCAGGAACGAGATCAGCAGGATCTGCCAGATGGTGACGATTCCGGCGGCGTCGAGCAGGCCGAGGATGAGCGCCAGCAGCCCGAAGGCGGTCTGGGTGAAGAGGAGCACCTTGCGCCGGTCGAGCCGGTCGGCCAGCACGCCGCCCACCAGCGTGATCGACAGAGCCGGCACGGCGCGCACCAGCCCGACGAGCCCGAGGTAGAAGGCCGAGTTGGTCAGCTGCAGGATCAGCCAGCCCTGGGCGACGATCTGCATCCAGCTGCCGACGTTGGAGACGATGCTGCCGATCCAGAAGTCGCGGAACTCGGGGACTCCGAGCGCCCCGCCGCCGGCCCGGGCGGCGATACCGCGGCCGAGCGAGATCCGGGCCGCGAGCTGGCTGAGCTCGACCCAGCGCGGCACGCGCCGGGACCGTGGCTCCGGGGCGCCCTCGGTCGGGGTAGGGGGCTCGCGCGGCTCGGCTTCGGTTCTCACGCGCCGTCTTCCTCAGCGTTCGTTGCCGCCTGCCGGAGCCGCATGGCGCCGATCCGGGCAGCCGGGCTACAGGCTGCAACGCACGGAGCGTTCTGCTCCATCCGGTGCGTGCCGCGGTCACCCGCCGGAGGCCCCAGCGCGCCGCCGGTCGATGGCGACCAGCAGGTCGCGCAGGATCGGGTCCGTGACCGCCTCCGCGGTGCCGAGCGCGAACGAGTCGATCACCAGCTCCGGCTGCCGGGCGCGGTACTCGAGCGCCTGCAGCCAGGTCTCGAGCTTGTCGGCCTGATGGACCAGCCGGGCCGCGGGCGTC
>DATKRJ010000108.1:0-3184 GCA_035532355.1 Thermomicrobiaceae bacterium
ATGCCGACACTGTCGGTCAGCCAGGCCGTGTGCGTCGGCGCGTCGATCACCAGGGACTGCCCCTGTGACAGCGCCAGCGAGGAGATGGTGAGCGTGCGCGTGCCGTCCGCGAGCTGGCCGGCCAGCGGGTAGTTGAATCCGCTCGAGACGCTGGTGAGCGTGGGGCTGGTCTGGGACGCCGTCGCGGGCACGAGCGTGCTGTCCAGATTCAAGAGCAGCTCGGTCGCCCCCGACCCGGCCCAGTGCGAGATCCCGTTCGAGATCATGGAGTTGCTGGTGGTGCGCTCGATGCCCAGTGCCACCGCGCAGGCGCCGGATTGGAGCGTCTTCGTCGCGTAGGCGGCCAGGGTCAACGCCGTGTTCTGGTACGCCTGCTCATTGGTCCAGCCGGCCGTCATCGCGTTCTGGGTCGTGGAGGCCACCCGCGCCGCCGTGGCCATATTGACGCCGCCCGAGTCCACCGGCGTCTGGTACTGGCACTCATAGGCGATGGACAGGATGTGGACGCCTCCGGCGAAGAACCTGAGATAGTTGTTCGTGTCGCCCGAGCCGCCGTACTGCTCGATGATGTTGTAGGACGGGTCGGTGCCGATGGTGCCGGTGACGTGCGCCATCAGCGCATTGAGCGCGAACGAGCCCACCACCTGCATGGCCACCAGGCCGGTCTGGCCGGGCACGGTGTTGCCCGCCCCGTCGTTGTTGGGCGTGGTGTAGATCCACTGGGTATTGGTCGACTTGGTCAGGTCCATCGAGCCGTTGGTGTAGGCGGACAGTGCGTAGTTGTAGCCGCTTGCCGAGGTCAGGATGGAGACGGCGGCGCGGGAACCAGCGCCGATGGCCAGCGAGAAGAACACCTGACAGGTCGCCGTGTTGACGCCGTTGAAGACGCGCGGCACCTCGATGCCGTTGACGATCACCCGGATGTCGGCGCCGGAGGCCTGCGAGCGGCCGGCGGTGACGATGGCCGCGTGGTTGAACGTGATGCTGTACGGATAGGTCGTAAGCAGGTTGCTCGAGCGCTCGGTGACGATGCTGGTGACGTAGTCCTGCGCGTAGCCGCCCAGGCCGTAGGTCTGGCCGGAGGGCGCGTAGGAGATCACGACGGTGTTGGTGTCGCCGGCGAGCAGCTGCGGCACCTGGTACACGACGCGGCACGTCGTGGTGTTCGGCCCGACCACGGTGCGCGGCACCTGCTGGCCGTTGACGGAGACCAGGATGTCGGTCCCGCCCGCCGTCGACTCTCCCGCCGTGACGAGGGCCGCGTGGTTGAACGTGATGAGCTGAGGGATGTTATAGCAGGTCAGGTTGTCGAGCTCGGCGATGGTATAGACCGACGAGTAGGTGGCGCCCGAGGTCTTCGCCTTCTGCGGCGCGAGCGTGACCCGCGGCCGGGTGCGAGCCGTGCCGCCCAGTGCCAGCGCCGTGCTGACCGGGTTGCCGGCCACGGCGGGACCGGTGGTAGTGGACGTGGTCGCGGTGACGGCTTTCCAGTCGGTCTCGGCGCATTCAAACGCGAACGAGTAGGTGGCGTCGATGACGTCCTTGGTGGCGAGCGTCTTGGGCCGCGCCTGGATGGTGACGTCGGTGCCGTCCTCACGGGTCAGCACCAGCGCGCCCATGGCGTCCGCGCCGGTCAGGTCGAAGCGCACCAGCCCGAGGAAGACATCGCGGTCGTGCTCCCAGTTGGTGGGGTTGAACCACACCTCGCAGGGCAGCAGGCGCGGCTTGGGCACCACGCCGGCGAACACCGGCGATTCCTCGCCGCCGGCGATGTAGTTGCCGTCGAGCGACAGGTCGCCCAGCGGCCCCTGCAGGATGATGGTGATGCCCAGCGACGCGAACGTCACCCCGCGGTAGGAGGTCGGGACCATCTCGCCCATGCTAGGCCAGCCTCGCCAAGAGCGCGTCGAGCAGCTGGTCGGTCGCGCCCGGCGCCTGCTGGACACTCATATTGCCGTGGAGATGCACCTGGAGTCCCTGTCCCAACCCGGCCATCTCCTCACGGATAATCCGGCGCATCGTCGTCTCCGGTGACACGATCTCGCGCTGCCCGCCCTCGCCCAGCAGCGCCAGCGTCGGCCGGTCCACCACGCCGCCGGCCGCCAGCGGCGCCGCGGCCAGCGCGTTCGCGCCCTGGTTCTGCGAGTCGGCATAGTAGGCGACGAGGTCCTGCTGCTTCTTGACGTCGGCCGGGCTCATGCCCGGACCACTGAAGGCGGCGGCCGCGGCCGGAGCGGCGGCTGCTCCCCCGCCGCCACCACCACCACCGCCGCCGGACGCGGGCTGGATCGCGCTGAGGATGCCGTCGAAGCGCTGCAGGTCGGCCGCCAGGCCGTCCCACAGCTTGCCCGAGAAGATCGACGAGCCGTTGGCGGGGATGCTCGTGAGCGCCCGGCCGAAGGCGGTCGAGAGCGCGTCCACGCCCGAGGACGACGTCGCCAGCGCCACCGGGATCGGGTTTGCCGGATCGAGCGGCAGCACCGCCTCGTCGGTCGAGCCCTCACCGATCATGGCCAGGATCGGCTGGCCGGCCTTGACGAGTCCGCCGGCGGCCATCGGATTGACCGTCCAGCCGTAGGGCGTGGTCCAGTAGCCGTCGCCTTCCCCCGTGCCCTGCGCGTTGTCCATGGTGCCGAAGATGTGCTTGCCGTCGCCCATCGAGAACGCGACGTGTCCCTCGTTCTGCCAGGGGTAGAAGACGATGGCGCCCTCGGGACCCAGGCCGGGACTGAGCGGCTGCATGTGGGCGTGCGCCTCGGCGGAGGAGGCGCGCGCATACTTCAGCCCCATCCTGGCCATCACGTCGCCCACGAACTGCTCGCACCAGCCGTAGACGCCGGCGGTGGCCTCGGCCATGGCGATGATGGCCGGACCGGCGGCCGCGATGCCGCCCGCGGGTGCGCCGGCCGTTGGCGCTCCGGCCGTTGTCGCCGCGGGACCGCCTCCAGGGGCTTTGTTGCCCCCCACCAGGTTCGAGAGCACTGAGAGCGGGTTCTTACTGAGCCAATCCGTCAGGTTGTGCCAGCCCGACTTGATGGCGGCGAGGATGCCGTCGACGATCGCCTGGCCGCCCTTGGTTCCCATGTCCAGCAGCTTGCCCGCGATGCCGTCCTTGTTGCCCGGGTCGGCCTGGCTCGCGATCCAGGTGCCGATGTTGGTGAGCAGGCCGCCGAGGGCCGTCTTC
>DATKRJ010000109.1:0-4351 GCA_035532355.1 Thermomicrobiaceae bacterium
GCCCGCAGATCGTCGAGCGGGCTCAGCCGGCGTCCGAGTGCCGGCACTTTGGTGGCCGGCAGCTGTCGGTCGCTGACGAGACGTTCCAGATCGCCCTCACCGGCGCCGACCGATCCGTGGACGAGGAGGGTCTCGTAACCAAGCGTTCGCAGTCCGGCGTCGAGCGTCGTGACGTGCCGCGCGGGCCCGCCGACGTTCAAGCGGGAAATGATGCGGAGAACTTTCAAGGAGGAGGCCGGCGCGATGCCGGTTAGAGGGTATTCGAGTTTACTGAGGGGATGATGAGTGCCCCGGAGTCGCGACTGCCGCACGAGCGGTCCTGATCAACCCGACCCCGTCCAGGTACCAGAGCTCAAGCATCATGACGGCGGCGGCCCACGGAAGGCAACGTCCACCTTCTTCAGCAGACCGTCGGGGAAGCACGATGAGTTCGGCGGATCCGTCATCCTCGCTTGGGCCGCGGCAGAATGGAGAGGTCGACCAGCGTGTTCATCAGCCGTTCAGCGGATTCCGCGACCGACTCGCGGTCGGTGTGCAGGACCATCTCGCAGGACTCGTCCGGCGGCTCGTATGGCGCATGGACGCCGGTCAGACCGGGCAGTTCGCCGGCGACGGCTCGCGCATACAGTCCCTTGACGTCCCGTCTGGTGCACTCCTCGAGCGGGCAGTCCACGAAGACCTCGACAAACCGTCCTACCGGTAGGAGGCTCCTGACACGGGCTCGGTCGGCAGCATAGGGGGACACGAACGCACACAAGACGATGTCACCGCGCTCGAAGAGGATCCGGGCCACCTCGCCCGCCCGCCGTATGTTCTCGGCGCGGTCGGCGGGACTGAACGCGAGGTCCCCGCAGAGTCCATGTCTCAGGCGATCACCGTCGAGCACGCTCACCTGGCATCCCGCCTCGAACAGCCGCCGCTCCATCGCCCGCGCGAGGGTGGACTTTCCCGATCCCGACAAGCCGGTCAGCCACACGACGGCGGCGGAATGCCCGTTCCGCACTTCGCGCTCGGCGGGGGCAACGCCAGCCGACTCCCAGACCACATTTGGCGACGCGCCGGGCCGCTCCCGACTTCCGGTGTCGGCGCGCCCGAAGACCTCTTCTGCGGTGCGAACCGCTCCTCGGATCATGCCGGCAGCCATTGTGGCGTTCGTAAACGGGTCGATGAGGATGAAGCCGCCGGTCGCGCGGTTCCGATCGTACGGATCGAAGAAGATCGGCTCTGCTGTTGTGACTTCAACCCGACCGATATCGTTCAGCTCAAGAGCTGAGACATGCTCGCGATGAAGGCTGTTCACGTCTATGCGATGCACGAGACGGGTCACGACCGCACGCACAGTGCGTGTTGTGTGCTGAAGGATGTAGCTGAAACCTACTTCCAGCGGCCTCTCGTTGAGCCAACAGATGGTGGCGTCCAGCCGGCGTCCAATTTCCGGCAGGTTCATCGGCCGGACCAGCATGTCGCCGCGCCCAACATCGATGTCATCCGCCAGCCGGACGACGACCGAATCGCCCGCAACAGCAGTCTCGATGGCCCCGTCGGCAGCCTCGACACTCGTCACACGCGACTCCAGACCGGACGGGAGGACAACCACGTGCTCACCGGGAGCTAGTGTCCCTGACGCAATGCGGCCCGCAAGGCCACGATAGTCCTGATTCGGCCTGATAACGCACTGCACAGCCAGCCTGAAGTCAAACAGATTACGATCAACACCGACATTCACGGTTTCGAGATGGCGGAGCAGAGTTGGACCATCGTACCAGTCCATCCCGTGACTCCGTTCGACAACATTGTCGCCACGAAGCGCACAAATCGGAATGCAGGCCAGGTCGACTATCCCAAGCTTCTCGGCAAACCCTTCGTACGCGTCAACGATGTCTCGAAACACATCCTCCCGATAATCAACCAGATCCATCTTGTTCACAGCCAGAACCACATGCGGGATTCGCAACAGCGACGCTATGAAGCCATGACGCTTCGACTGAGTGACGACGCCCTTCCGTGCGTCCACGAGCACGATCGCCAGCTCCGCCGTGGACGCGCCCGTCACCATGTTGCGCGTGTACTGCACGTGCCCGGGCGTATCGGCGATGATGAAGGTGCGCCGGGGCGTCGAGAAGTAGCGGTACGCGACGTCGATCGTGATGTTCTGCTCGCGCTCGGCGCGCAGGCCATCGGTGAGGAGCGCGAGGTTCAGCCCGTCCTCGCCGCGGCGGCGGCTGGCGCTCTCGATCGCCTGCAACTGGTCCTGGAAGATCGACTTCGTGTCGTACAGCAGCCGCCCGATCAGTGTGCTCTTCCCATCGTCCACGCTGCCGGCAGTCGAGAAGCGCAGGAGGTCGCGGTCGTCCAGCGCAACCGCCACGCGCGTCGGCTTCACCAGCCGGACGGCCGCCGGCAAGGATCGCTGCGACACGGCAGCGTCGTCGTCTTCATCCAGAGTGCGTAAGCGCATCGTGTCGATCCTAGTGTCCAACTTGATCGATCGTAGAGCCCGGTCGATCGCGGTGCCCGGCTTCAGCCGGACCCGCTGTTTACCCCCTGCGCTGTCGCCGCCCTAAAGGCCTCGGTCCAACGGCCCCTGCTGCTGGCGGCCAGGATGGCACCAGACCCTCCCGCCCTTCCGTCCCCCCGTGGATCTCCCGGCCTGGAGCACCTCAGAAGTACCCCGAGCGCTTTCGGTCTTCCATCGCGGTCTCGCTGCGCTGGTCGTCGGAGCGGCCGCCGCGCTCGGTGACGCGCGAGGCGCCGAGCTCGCGGATGATCTCCTCGACCGTCGACGCGGTTGATTCGATCGCGCCGGTGCAGGTGACGTCGCCGACCGTGCGGAAGCGGACCATCCGGACCTCCACCGCCTCGCCGAGCAGACGCGCGATCGGCGGCGTGTCGGCCATCAGCACGTCGCCGCGGCGGAACACGCGGCGCTCGTGAGAGAAGTAGAGGCTCGGCAGCGCGATGCCTTCGCGGGCGATGTACTGCCATACGTCCAGCTCGGTCCAGTTCGACAGCGGAAACACGCGAAAGTGTTCGCCGGGCGCCTTGCGGCCGTTGAATAGCGACCAGAGCTCCGGGCGCTGGTTGCGCGGATCCCACTGGCCGTGCACGTCGCGATGCGAGAAGAAGCGCTCCTTGGCGCGCGCTTTCTCCTCGTCGCGGCGGGCGCCGCCGATGGCCGCGTCCACACGGTGCTCGACGAGCGCGTCGAGCAGTGTGACGGTCTGCAGCCCATTCCGGCTGGCGAAGGGGCCCGTTTCATCGACCACGCGCCCGCGGTCGATGGAGTCCTGCACCGAGGCCACGATCAGCTCGCAGCCGGCCGTCTCCACCAGCCAGTCGCGGAACTCGATCGCCTCGGGAAAGTTATGGCCGGTGTCGACGTGCATCAGGGGAAACGGCATCCGCGCCGGCCAGAACGCCTTTTGCGCGAGGTGCACGAGCGTGATCGAGTCCTTGCCGCCCGAGAATAACAGCACGGGGCGCTCGAACTGCGCCGCCACCTCGCGGAGGACGAAGATCGCCTCGGCTTCGAGGTGGCCTAGGTGGCTTCTGCGGGGGAGGATGGGGCTAGAAGCGGCTTCTGGCAGGATGTGGCGTCAGATGATTGCGTGTCGGGGCCCTGTGTCGAGCTTGAGCATTCAGAACCCCAACCTTATCGTGTGAGCTCTGCCGTCAGGATACGGCGGAGAGCGGTTTCAGGTTGACTTGCAACCGGACCAGACGCACATCAGCTGTGCGACAGGCCTCTTTCAGCTCCCGCCCGGCGGGCGTCACGCCGGCCTGACGCCCTCGCCGACCCACCCAAAGCACGGCCGGACGGTGACGTCGCGGAGCCCGGCGCGCTCGAGAAGCTGCCGCACCTCGTCAGGGTCGTACCGCTTCTCGATTGGCGCCGAGAATCGGTCGAACTGGTCGTTGTACAGGACGGTGAACGGGTATTTCGTGTAGACGAACAGCGGCCACGATTCGTGCCCCTTCAGGCCGAGCCTGGAGAGCACGCGATACGGCAGGATAACCCCGACGTACAACACGACACTCAGTGGCCAGCACAACAGGCGCAGGAGCGGCAACGGCAACCGCGTCGTCATGCGGCGGATCAGACTGACGCCCTTCAGTAACCACCCTCTCCAGCCATGCCGCTTCCAGTACAAATAGATTCGAAGCCGCCCGCCGGGACGCACTTTCGCTGCCAGGGCGGCCAGGGCCTGCTTCGTCTCGTCGATGTGATGGAGCACGCCCAACGAATAGACGTAGTCGAAGCCGGCATCGGCCAGGGGCAGCCTGAGCAGATCGGCCTGGAGGCAGTCGACATTTCCCAGGGGTGCGGTGTTGCGAGACGCCTGGTCGATCG
>DATKRJ010000110.1:0-2753 GCA_035532355.1 Thermomicrobiaceae bacterium
CACGCGGCGCTCGCCCTCGACCACCGGCTGCTGGCCCATCGCTCCCAGGATCTGTACCGGGCCACGGTGGCCTCGCTGGTCGCCGCGGTCGACGCGAAGGATCCGTTCACCCACAACCACTCCTGGCAGGTGGCGGCCTACAGCCGGACCATCGCGGAGGCGCTCGGCCTGCCGCCCCGCGAGGTGGAGCTTATCGAGCTGGCCGGACTGCTCCACGACGTCGGCAAGATCGGGATTCCCGACCGGGTCCTGCAGAAGGTCGATCAGCTCAACGGCGATGAGTGGGCCATGATGCGCCGCCACCCGGAGCTGGGCGCCAAGATTCTAGGGGATCACCCCGCGCTGGCGGCCGTGGTGCCCTTCGTCCTGCACCACCACGAGCGCTGCGACGGCCACGGCTACCCCGACGGGCTCGTCGGCGACGCCATCCCGCTGGGCGCCGCGATCGTGGGGCTGGCTGACGCCGTCGACTCCATGACCTCGAGCCGCCCCTATCGTCGCGCGCAGACCCTCGCCGCCGCGATCGAGGAGGTCCAGCACCAGTCCGGGACGCACTTTCACCCGCCGGTAGTGGCGGCCTTCCTGCGCACCGTCGACGCCAAGCTCATCACCACGCACACGATCCGGACGCGAGGCACCACCCGCGAGCTGCGCCTCAAGCGCGCGATCGGGGCGGAAGCCCGCGCCTTCGGGCTGCTGCAGCGCATCAGCGCCGAGGTCAGCACGCTCGTCGACATTCAGCGCTTCCTGCAGCAGCTCAATACGCTGATGGCCGCGGAGTTCCCGGGCGCCAGCTGCGCGGTCTTCGTGCGCGATCCCGCGCGGGACGACCTGCTGGCGATCCGCGAGCAAACGGGCGACGCCGCGCACCTGGTCGGGGATATCGTCGTGCCCGTTGGCGAGGGCATCGTCGGCTGGGTCGCCGCGCACGGACAGACACAGAACGTCCCCAACGTGCTAGAGGACGCGCGCTACGTCCGCCGCGGTCACCGCCTGCTCTACTCGGAGCTGGCAGTCCCCCTGATGCACGAGGGGCGCTGCGTCGGCGTCCTGGCGCTGAACCATCCGGACGAGGCGGCCTTCACCCCGGTCGACCAGCAGGTCCTCGAGATGGTGGCCGCGTACGTGGCCCAGGCGCTGGAGGTTGCCGACCTCCACGCCCGGATCAAGCGCCAGGCCGACCTCGACGCCCTGACCGGGCTGCTCAACCACGGCGCGTTCTACCGGCAGCTCGATCAGGCGCTGGCGCAGGTTCGGGCGAGCGGCACGGCGCTGTCCATCGCGCTCGGCGACGTCGACGGCTTCAAGGCGATCAACGACACCGCGGGGCACCTGGCCGGGGACGAGATCCTGCGCCGGCTGGCGTTCCACCTCGCGGCCCACGTGCGCAGCGACGACAGCGTGGCGCGCTACGGGGGAGACGAGTTCGCCATGATCATGCTCGGCACCGCGCCCGGTACCCTGAGGACCCGGCTGATGAAGATCACCCGGGCCATCCAGCGGGACGGTGCGGGGCTGCCGCGGCTGTCCTGGGGTGTCGCGGGCTTCCCCGACGACGGCGAGCAGGCCACGGCGCTGGTCGCCCGGGCCGACGCCCGCATGTACGCTCTGAAGCGCGACCGCCAGGCGAAGCCGCCCGAGCCGCCGGACCCGTCCGGGCGACCGGTCAACGGGCTCCTCGTCGACGCGTCTCCCACCGCCTTTCCTGGGCGAACCCCGTGGTGACCCCCAGGCTTCGCCGGGCCGCCTGCCCGCGCCTGCCGGTTTGCTACAGGGTTGCTATATCGGCGCGGTGAAATCCGGCGCGCCTGAGACGCGGTCTCGGCCACGATAGGGGTGTGGCGGGTCCTGACCGTCGGGACAGGCGCCGGATGGTGCCCGCCGCGGAAGGCGTGTGGCCATGCGGCTTCGATCTCGGCGGGCGTCCGCGCGGCCCCGGGTCGCGTGTGCTGCCGCGTCGTGTCCCCGGCGCCCCCGCCGCGCACCGTCTCTCCACCCACACGCAAGTGCGATCGGTGACTCGGCCGCCCCAAGTTGCCCGCCGGGCTGGTCGCGGAAAGCCGACGCCCACGTCCGGCTGCGGCGCACCGTCGCGTGGTCCGCTCGCGCGCCCATGAGAGGAGTCAGCCATGTACCTGCAGCTCGGTAAGCCCGTCGTCAGCAGTGACGGCGTGCATCTCGGCACCGTCGATCGGTTGATCCTGGACCCGGATATGAAGGGGTTCCGGGAGTTCATCGTGCATCGCGGGGTCCTGTTCGCGGAGGACCGCCTGGTCGAGGAGCAATTCATCGCCGGGGTGGATGAGGACGGCACGGTCCGCCTCACCGTCTCAGCCGAGGAGGAACGGCGGCTGCCGCGCTTCGCCGAGCACGAGTACACCGCTCCGACCGGCGAGGCGTTTCAGACCGGACCGTACCCGATCGGCACGGCGTCCGGGCCGACGGTGCTGCTCCGCACCACCTACATGGGGTCCGGCTACCAGTCGGTCACGCGCGGCCTCGGCGAGCCGGCCCCGGCCGGGGGCCCGAATATCGAGATGCGCTCTAACCTGCCCGACGACGCCGTCGCCGTCGGCGCGCACACCGAGGTGATCTCCAGCGACGCGAGGCGCATCGGCACCGTCGACGAGATCGTCTACGACGAGGACGGCGAGATCCAGGAGCTCATCGTCAAGGCGGGGTTCTTCACCCACCACCCGGTGCGCGTGGCGCGCAAGGACATCGCCTCCCTCACGCACGACGAGGTGCGGCTG
>DATKRJ010000111.1:0-4204 GCA_035532355.1 Thermomicrobiaceae bacterium
CGCCCGGGCCATGGCGTGGGCGGCGGAGGGGGTGAGCCCGTGGCCGACGTCGCCGTCGTCAACGGCAACCTGCTGACCATGGAGCCGGCGCGGCCGGTCGCCGAGGCGGCGCTGGTGCGCGGCGGCCGGATCGCGCTGGTCGGCACGACGCAGGAGGTCATGGCGCGGGCGCGGGAGTTGCCGGGGACGCCGATCCTCGACTGCGCCGGGCGCACGGTCGTGCCGGGCTTCATCGACGGGCACGCCCACTTCGAGATGACCTGCTGCGCGCTGACGCACTGCCTCTCTCTCATGACCCCGCCCTACAACACGCTCGACGCCATCGCCGACGCCCTCTACGAGCGGGTCAGCGTGACCCCGCCCGGCGGCTGGATCCTGGCGCGCGGCTCCTTCAACCTCTACGACCGCGTTGTGGAGAAGCGGCTCTTCACCCGCCAGGAGCTCGACGCGATCTCGACCGAGCACCCGATTGTCTTCTACTCCAGCCTGCACGTCACCATGCTCAACACGCGGGCGCTGGTGGAGCTTGGCCTGTGGGACCGCGAGCCGCCGCGGGGCGTGGTGCTCCACCGGGCCGAGGACGGCACGCCGACCGGTGTCGTGACCGAGGTCTGGGACCTTGTCCCCGGCTTCAAGGTTGAGGAGGTCATGGCGGCGATCCGGGCCAGGGGGACCGCGCTTTTCCTGTCGCGGGGCGTGACCACGATCCACGATCTGCCCTACTCGGCCGAGGACGTGCGGGCGCTGCAGGCGCTGCAGGCGACGGGCGAGCTGCCGATCCGCTTCCGCATCTACTACCACGTGCCGCACCAGATCGACCTCGAACCCCTGCTGGCGATGGGGCTGGCGCCGGGCTTCGGCAACGACCTGCTGCGCTACGGCGGGGTCAAGATCTTCGTCGACGGGGTCGGCCACGACGGCTACGGTCACCGCGTCTGGGACCTGAAGTGGGAGCCGGACGACCTGACCGAGTTCGTCTGCCGCGTGCACGGGGCGGGGCAGCAGCTCTGGATGCACGTCTGCTGCCAGCCCTCGATCCGGCTGGCCGCCGACGCGGTCGAGGAGGCGCTGCGCCGCCACCCGGCGCCGCACCGGCACCGGATCGAGCACGCTGCCGACTACCTGGTCGACGAGGACGACATGCGCCGGCTGCGCGAGCTCGGCATCCGGATCGTGACCACCCCGCAGTTCATCTACGCGCAGGGCGACACGCTCAGCCTGCCGGGCAGCGAGCGCTTCCCGCGCCCGTTCCGGCTGCGCACGCTGATCGACCAGGGCTTCGAGATCGTCGGCTCGAGCGACTCGACCGGGACGGTGCCGGACGGGATCACGCCGCTGTTCAACATCGCCTCGGCGGTGACGCGGCGCACCGGCTCGGGCCGTCGCTACCGGCCGGAGGAGGCGATCACGGTGGAGGAGGCGCTCAAGCTCTTCACCGTCTGGCCGGCGCTGGGCACCTTCGAGGAGGCCGACAAGGGCTCGCTCGCGCCGGGCAAGCTGGGCGACTTCGCGGTGCTCTCGGCCGACCCGCGGGCGGTCGAGCCGGACGCGCTCTTCGACGTAAAGGTCGAGGCGACGCTGATCGGTGGCGCGGTGGCCTGGGGCGGGTGACGATGCCCTCACCCCGGCTCGCCGGCGCTCGCCATCCCTGTCCCGCGCGCGGGAGACGGGACGGGGGTGAGGGCCGCCTCCGGCCGGCGCTGTGCGCGTGCCTGTGCGCGCTGCTGGTGGCGCTCTGGCCGCTCGGCGTGCTGGCGAACATGGCGAACCCAATCCAGCCCGGCCAGCCGGTCGGCGAGCCCTCGGGCGCGCTCAGGACGGTGGCCATCGAGCACGAGGCGCTCGCCATCGACCTACGGCCGCTCGCCCAGGACGACCCCGCCGAGGTGACGGCGACCTACCGGGTGCGGCAGGACGGCCCGTCCGAGACGGTCGACCTGCTGTTCGTGGCGCCGTCGCTGGCCGCGCCGGTCGTGCCGGCCTACCGGGTGACGCTGGACGGGCAGCCCGTCGCGAGCCGCAGCGGCGAGTCCTCGACGCTGCCGGCCTCCTGGCAGCCGCCCTCGATGACGCCGGGGATCGGCGGGCAGCCGCCGCTCGACTACCAGGTAGCGGGCGGGAAGAGTGCGCTCGCCTTCAGCCTGACGCTGGCGCCCGGCACCCACGAGATCAGCGTCGTCTACCCGGCCCAGGCGACGAGCTACTCGGGCAGCTCACCGGCGCGCTACTGGCAGCTGGGCTACGTGCTGGCGCCCGCGCGCCAGTGGGCCAGCTTCGGCGACCTGGCGGTCACGGTGCAGCTGCCGCCCGGCTGGCTGGCGGCGAGCACTCCACCGCTGACGCGCTCGGGCGACACGCTGGCCGGCACGTTCCAGGGGGTCCCGGCCGACAGCCTGGCGCTGACGACGCGCTACCCGGCCCCGGCGCCGACGCACTACGGCCCGGTGCTGCTGATTGCGGTGCCGGTGCTGACGCTCGTGCTGGCGGGAGCGATCGGCTACGCGCTGCGCCGGCGCGGCCGGCGGCTCTGGTGGGCGTTGCTGCCGGCGCTCCCGTTCGGCGTGGCCTGGATGGCGACGGTAGCGGTGGCGGGGACGATCGACACGCCGAACGTGCCGGGCTCGCAGGAGGCCTGGACCTACGGCTACGGGTCCGGGCTGGCGACGGTGGCGGTGGCGCTGCTGGCCCTGCCGGCGGGGATGCTGCTCAGCGTTCTCGCGGCCCGGCTGGGCCGGCGAGTGGCGCGGCGTGCGGGGCCGGGACGGCGCCGGGGTAACGGCCCTCACCCCCCTGCCCCTTGTATGGTCGTGGTGGGGGTCGTCGTCGTAGTGGGGTGGGCATGTGGGCAGGGGGGTAGGGGCCCCGCTGTCCATAATGTCCACCCCGACGTCGGCTTGACAGCCCCCACCCGAGTCGGTGTGCTGTAACCGCCTCAGCCCCTTGCCGCCAGCGGGACGGCCTGGGAGAGACTGCGGTACACCGCGCCGACCGCCGATGAGGGATGCTACCGCCTCCGCCGAGGACGGTCGATGCTCTGCAAGGGGGCGGCGGCGCAAGGAGTGCGTGCGATGCTCGGGATCGACGTCAGCAAGGCCACGTTGGCCTACAGCCTCCTCGCGGCCGGCACCCAGCAGGTGGTGGCCGCGGGACAGGTGCCCAACACGCCCGCCGGGATTGCCCAGCTCGCGGCCCTGGCCCCCGCCGAGCACCCCTGGGTGCTTGAGCCGACCGGGGTCTACAGCCGGGCCGTCGTCCAGCGCGCCCAGCAGGACGGCCGCACCGTCTTGCTGGCCCCGCCCAAGGAGGCCAAGGCTTTCCTGGCCGTGCTGCATCCCCGCGCCAAGACCCACCGGCTCGACAGCCAGGGCTTGGCACACTACGCTCTCGCTCTGCCGTTGCGCCCCTTCCCGGTCAAGGCGGAGTCGGTGGTGCAGCTCGAGCAACTCCTGGCGGCCCGCAAGGGGCTCAGCGAGAGCCTGGCCCAGCTCACCCAGCAGCGCCAGGTCCTGCCGTATGCCGCCGCGCCCCTGGCCGCGGCGATCGCGGCGCTGCGCGCGCAGCAGCGGGAGCTCGACGCCCAGATCGCCCAGCTCTGTCAGCAGCCGGAGCTGGCGATCGCCCACACCTTGCGCCAGGTGCCGGGGATCGGGCCGGTGACGGCGGCGGCGCTGGCCGCCTGCTTCGCCAGCCACACCTTTACCCACCCCGACCAGTTCGTGGCCTACCTGGGCCTGGACGTGCGGGTGCGCGACAGCGGGGCGTACGTGGGACGTCGCCGCCTGTCCAAGCGGGGCCAGCCCGAGCTGCGCCGGCTGCTCTACCTGTGCGCCCAGGCCAACCTGCGCCGCCGGGATCCCGACAACCCCTTCAAGCTCCAGTACGAGCGCGAACGGGCCAAAGGGCTGTCGTCGACGGCCGCCCTCAATGCGGTGGCCCGCAAGCTGGCGCGGACGGCGTGGTCGCTCGTCACGCATGGCACGCAGTACGATCCCGAACGGGTCCATCACCCGCCGCACCCCTCGATGCCGGACCCACCCCTTGACAACCAACCATAGGATCTCTCCCAATTTTTGGGAGAGGGGTGACGAGCCGCGGGGATCCCGGGTGAGTGGCTACCGGCGGTAGGTGCCGACGAGCTCGCCCTGGGCCAGCACGTGGCCGCGCAGGGCGTCCACGACCTCCTGCCGGGTGTCGCCGGGGGCCA
>DATKRJ010000112.1:0-7734 GCA_035532355.1 Thermomicrobiaceae bacterium
CGTGCCCCCACTCGCGCAGGGCCGCGACGACCGCACCCTTCAGCGGGAATCCGGCGTGGTCCGCGCCGACGACGATCCGCATAGTCATCTCCTCACGATCACGGCTCGATCCGGCGGACGAACGATCGCACGCGGCGCGGCACCGGCCAAGAGCACGGTCAGGTCGTGGCCGCGGCGACACACGAGGGCTGGCCGGCAGGTGCGTCCCGGTCGATAATCGCGGCCGGAGCGCTCGCCCCGAAATTCACGATCGAACCGGCGTCCCGCGGCATCGCTCGACCAGGCGCGGGCGGTAAGGTCATCGAGCAGCAGCGAGGAGGAGCCCATGACGGCCAACCCGACCGGGACCGACCCGCGGCAGCACAGCCGCACGATCGTCGACGGGCGCGACCGCGCCGGCGCCCGGGCCATGCTGCGCGCCACAGGCCTGGGCGACGAGGACTTCCGCAAGCCGGTCGTCGGCGTGGCCCACTCCTGGATCGAGACGATGCCCTGCAACCTCGGCCTGCGCCGGCTCGCCCAGCAGGTCAAGCGCGGCATCCGCGAGGCCGGTGGCGTGCCGATGGAGGTCAACACGGTGGCCATCAGCGACGGCATCACGATGGGCACGCAGGGGATGAAGGCCTCGCTGATCAGCCGCGAGGTGATCGCCGACTCGATCGAGCTGGTCGGGCGCGGCCACATGTTCGACGCCATCGTCATCCTGGCGGCCTGCGACAAGACGCTGCCGGCGGCGGCCATGGCCCTGATTCGCCTCGACATCCCTGGCTTCGTCCTCTACGGCGGGTCGATCGCCCCGGGCCACTTCCAGGGGCGCGACGTGACCATCCAGGACGTGTACGAGGCCATCGGCGCCAACGCCGCGGGCACGATGAGCGACGCCGACCTCGACCAGCTGGAGCGCGTGGCCTGTCCGGGCGAGGGCGCGTGCGGCGGCCAGTTCACCGCCAACACCATGGCGATGGCCATCGAGGTGCTCGGGCTGTCACCGGTCGGGATGGCGTCGGTGCCACAGGCGGATCCGCTGAAGAACGAGGTCGCGCACGCGGCCGGACGGCTGGTGATGGACCAGCTCGCACGCGGGCTCAAGCCAAGCGACATCCTGACCCGGAAGTCGTTCCTCAACGGCATCGCGGTCGCCACCGGCACCGGCGGCTCGACCAACATCGTGCTCCACTTCCTGGCGATGGCGAGGGAGGCCGGCATCCCCCTCTCGATCGACGACTTCAACCCCGTCAGCGACGCCACGCCGATCGTCGCCGACCTCAAGCCCTCCGGCGACTACACCGCCGTCGACGTCTACCGCGCCGGCGGCATCCAGCTGATCACCAAGCGGCTGATCGAGGGCGGCCAGATCGACGGCGCGCAGCTCACGCCGACCGGCCGGATGCTGGCCGAGGAGGTGGCCGACGCCGAGGAGACGCCGGGCCAGCAGGTGATCCTGACGGTTGACACCGCGAAGAAGCGCACCGGCGGGCTGGTCGTGCTCAAGGGCAACCTGGCGTCCGAGGGCGCGGTGGTCAAGCTGGCCAGCTACGAGCACAACCGGCACGTCGGGCCGGCGCGCCTGTTCGACTCGGAGGAGGACGCCATGGCGGCGGTGACGGCGCGGCAGATCCAGTCCGGCGACGTCGTGGTCATCCGCCACGAAGGGCCGAAGGGGGGACCCGGCATGCGCGAGATGCTGGGCGTGACGGCCGCGCTGGTCGGCGAGGGGCTGGGGGAGACGGTGGCGCTCCTGACCGACGGCCGCTTCAGCGGGGCGACGCGCGGGCTAATGGTGGGGCACGTCGCGCCGGAGGCGGCGGTCGGCGGGCCGATCGCGGCGCTGCGCGACGGGGACGTGATTACCATCGACGCCGCGACGAAAACGCTCGCGGTACAGCTAACATCGGAGGAGATCGCCTCGCGGCTGGCGGAGTGGCGGCCGCGCCCGGCGCCGTCCGGCAGCAGCGTCTTCGCCAAATACGCCGCACTCGTCTCCTCGGCATCCGAGGGCGCGGTGACGCGGCCGATGCCGTAGCGGTCAACCTGCCCAGCCGGGGGCGAGCCACGCCGCTGACGACGTGGTCGCTGGTGCGTCGGCGCGTGGTGCTGACGGCGGTGCCCCGGCATAACGCCGCACCCACCGAGCAACGCGCGCAACGTTCCGCCGGACGGAACCGACGCCCGACTACCATCTCGCGTCTTGCGATACCGTTGACGGCACGAGATCGAGCATCTATGCTGCGGGTCACCTCGGCGCACCGGCGTGGTCGGACGTTTGTCTAAGGTTGCGCCCTGTTGCGCGAGGCCGCTACGGTGAGGGCATCGCTCGGGAACCGCCGCGGTCCGCCCGCGAGACGATGTCCTGCTCCGCTCCGATGGTCATACTGGTTCGATCCCCGGGGTGGGAGTTCCCGACGGGCGAGACCGGCCGGGCTCGCGACCGACGTGCGTGTCTCGCGCCCGTGTGCCGGATAGATGGTGAGGAGGACGGGATGAACAACGACGATTCCGGGCGCAGCGACGCGCCGGCGCCGGTGGCCGGGTCCCGGCGCTGGTTCGTGGGCCGGCTGACCCTGCTGGCCTTCAGCCTCCCTGCCGCGAGCGCCCTGCTGGCGGCCTGCGGCGGAGGATCGTCGTCCCCGCCGACGGGAACCACGGTATCGTCGTCTTCGTCCTCGCCATCGTCCCAGCCATCGTCATCCGGAACGCCGTCCGGCACGAGCGCGGCGGCGGCGACCACGACCGTCAAGCCGAAGACGGGCGGCACGCTCACCGTCGCGATCGCCTCCGACATCATCGGCACCGACCCGCAGGGCGCCTCGGCCGGCATCGACCGCAGCATCTACACCGCCCTGTACAACGGACTCGTCGCGCCAGCCGCCAACCTGGGCATCGTCCCCGACCTGGCGGCGAAGTGGGAGACGCCCGATCCCCAGACCTACGTCTTTACCCTCCAGCCGAACGTGAAGTTCCACGACGGCACCGCCTGCGATGCCACCGCGGTCAAGTTCAACTTCGACTGGATACTGGATCCCAAGAACGCATCGGCCCGTGCCAGCGAGATCGCCGATCTCCAGAGCGTGACGGTCGTCGATCCACAGACCGTGAAGTTCTCGCTGAAGGACGTCTTTGCGCCGTTTCTCTCCATCATCTCCGATCGCGCGGGCTACATCCTCTCCCCAGACGCGCGCAACAAGTACGGCAAAGACCTGACGCACCATCCGGTAGGCACCGGTCCGTTCCAGTTCGTCGAGTGGGTCAAGAGCGACCACCTCACCCTGAAGAAGTTCGACGGCTACTGGCAATCCGGCCTGCCGTACCTGGACCAGATCATCTACCGGCCGATTACCGACTCGTCGGTGGCGCTGACCAATCTCAAGACGAATACGATCAACTTCCTGGACAACATCAACCCGAGTGACATTGCCAGCATCAAATCCGACTCGAGCCTGGTGTACTGGGAGGGGCTGGGCGTGGGCTACACCGGCCTGTGGTTGAACACGGCCACCGGGCCGCTGGCGAACCAGTCGCTGCGACTGGCGCTGTCGCTGGCGATCGATCGGGAGGCCCTGCTCAAGGTGGCCTACTTCGGCGTCGGCCAGATCGCCGCGGGCCCGATCCCGCCGAGCAGCTGGGCCTACGACGCGTCCTATCCGGTGGTCAAGCAGGATCTCACCAAGGCCAAGCAGGCCCTCGCGACGGGCGAGAAGCCCAATGGGTTCACGATGACGCTCAAGACCGATACCACGCCGCAGGGCTCCAAGATCTGCCAGCTCATCCAGGAGCAGATCAAGCCGGTGGGAATCGACGCCACCATCCAGACGCTGGACTTCGGCGCGCTGCTCAACGCCGGGTCGGCCGGCGACTTCGATGCGATGAGCCTCGGCTGGAGCGGCCGCGTCGACCCCGATGGCAACATTCAGCCGATCTTTCAGGTCGGGGGAACGTTCAACTACGGCAAGTACAAGAACACGACCGTCGAGCAGCTGATCGGCCAGGAGCGCACGACCAGCGATCAGGCGAGCAGAATCAAGATCTTCCAGCAACTACAGTCGACTATCAACGACGACGTCGCGTACATCTTCACCTACTTCGCACCGACGATCTACGCGTCGACGCCGGCAGTGAAGGGGTTTAAAGTCACGGCGGATGGCCTGATGCGTTTCAAAGAGACCTGGCTCCAGTCGTAGCCCACGATGCTGCGCTTTATCGCTCGACGGCTGGTTGCGCTGGTCCCGGTGATCGTCATCCTGAGCGTTGCGGTCTTCCTGATGATCCACCTGACGCCGGGAGACCCCGTCAGGCTGATGCTGGGGGACAGCGCGACCCAGCAATCGATCGCCGCGCTGCGTCAGGCGCTCGGGCTCGACCAGCCGCTGCCGGTGCAGTACTTGCACTGGGCGTTCCAGGCCGTCCGGGGGAACCTCGGCCGCTCGATCGTGACGAATGAGCCGGTGACGCAGGCGATCCTGACCCGCCTGCCGGTGACGCTGGAGCTGAGTGTGCTGGCGATGCTGGTCGCGCTGGTGATCGGCCTGC
This sequence comes from Thermomicrobiaceae bacterium, assembly GCA_035532355.1. GTDB lineage: Bacteria > Chloroflexota > Chloroflexia > Thermomicrobiales > Thermomicrobiaceae > DASSZN01. The sequence continues at coordinate 4,528 of DATKRJ010000112.1, forward strand.
CGACCGGCGTGGTGGCCGCGCTGCGACGGAACTCCTGGCTCGACTATGGGAGCACGACCCTGGCGCTGTCCGGCATCTCGCTGCCCAGCTTCTTCCTCGGCATCCTGCTCATCCTCGTGCTCTCGCTGAGGTTCCGCGCGCTGCCTCCGGGCGGTTACGTCCCGTTCGTGACCAACCCGGTCCAGAACCTGAAGCTCATGATCATGCCGTCGCTGGCGCTGGGAGCGGCCCTGGCGGGGATCATCTCGCGCATGATGCGCTCCAGCCTGCTCGAGGTCCTCGATGCCGACTACGTGCGGACGGCGCGTTCCAAGGGTCTCCGCGAGACGCAGATCGTCGTGCGCCACGCGATCCGGAACGCGCTGCTGCCGGTCGTCACGATCGTGGGGCTCCAGACCGGGACGCTGCTCGGCGGGGCGATCCTGACCGAGACGATCTTCACGCTACCCGGCGTCGGACGGCTCATCGTCGACAGCATCTTTGCGCGCGACTTCCCGATGGTCCAGGGAGTCGTCCTGTTCCTCGCGCTCGTCAGGGTGTTGAGCAACCTGGCGACCGACGTCGTCTACGGCTTCGTCGATCCGCGCATCTCGTACTCGTCGTGAGGGCGCCGGTGAGTCGCTCACGGACAACCGACACCACGGCCGCCGGTCTGGAAAGCATGGCTGCCCAGGCCCTACCGAGAAAATCGCCCGGGTTCGTGCGGCGGCTGGCACGCAATCCGCCGGCGGTTGCCGGCGTGGTGGTCATCTGCCTCGCCGTCTTTGTCGCGATCTTCGCACCGTTCGTCTCGCCGTACACCCCGACGGCGCAGCACACGGATGACATCCTGCAGGCCCCGTCCGGCCGCTTCCTCCTGGGGACGGACGACCTCGGGCGGGATACGCTCACGCGCATCATCTTCGGCGCCAGGGTCTCCCTGATGGTTGGCGTCATCGCCGTCGCGATCGGGCTTGTCCTGGGGAGCGTCCTCGGCCTCATCGCGGGCTACCTCTACGGTCTGGTCGACTCGGTGATCATGCGCGTCATGGACGGCCTGCTCGCCTTTCCGGCCCTCGTGCTGGCGCTGGCCATTACCGCGATGCTCGGGCCGAGCCTCGTCAACGTCATGATCGCGATCGGCGTGACCGGAATCCCGAGCTACGCGCGCCTGGTGCGCGGTCAGGTGCTCGCGCTCCGCGGGCTGGACTACGTGGTCGCCGCGCGGTCACTCGGCCAGCGGCCGACCAAGATCGTGGTCGCGCACATCCTGCCAAACACGATCGCGCCCATCATCGTGCAGACCTCGATCAGCATACCGGGCGCGATCCTGGCGGAAGCCGGCCTGAGCTTCCTCGGGCTGGGCGTTCAGCCGCCGACTCCGAGCTGGGGCGCGATGATCAACACCGCCCAGGGATACATGCTGCGCGATCCCTGGGTGGTGATCGCGCCGGGCGTCGCGATCTTCGTGACGGTCCTGGCGTTCAACTTCCTCGGGGATGCGCTCCGCGACGCGCTCGATCCGCGGCTGCGCTAGCGTTCGGTGGTCCCGCACCACGGGGCCGACAGAGAGGAGGGCGGGACCATGGAACCGCGAAACCCCGGAGGCGCGCCCCTCGTGGATGCCCCGCCTTCGGGTATGGAGTACGGCCGAGAGGCCCTGGCCGCCGCTTCGAACGCGCTGGTCAGCCAGGTAGCGCTGGACGTGATCCGCCAGGGCGGCAACGCCGTGGACGCGGCGGTGGCCGCCGGCGCGCTGCTGATGGTCGTCGAGCCGCGCAACGGGCACCTCGGTGGCGACTCCTTCATGCTGCTCCACCTGGTGTCCGAGGGGAAGACGATCGCGCTCAACGGCAGCGGCGCCGCACCGCTCGCGGCCTCCGCCGAGCACTATCGCAAGCTCGGCGGCATTCCGGGGGACGGGCTCCTGGCGGCCTCGGTACCCGGGACCGTCGCATGCTGGGGCATGGCCCTGGAGCGGTATGGATCGCTGCCGCTGGCCCGGCTCCTCGAACCGGCCATTGACTACGCGCGGCTCGGCGTGCCGGTGACGCCGCGGCTTCACCGCATGCTGGTGAACGACGCGCCGGTCTACGCGAAGTTCCCGGACAGCGCGGCGGTCTTCCTGCCGGCGGGCCGGCCTCCGGCGGTCGGCGAACTGCTCCGCCAGCCACTCCTGGCGGCCAGCCTGGAGCAACTGGCCCGGGACGGCTGGGAGACGTTCTACCGCGGTGAGCTGGCCCACGAGCTGGTCCGGTACTCCGCGAGCCACGGCGGGCTCTTCGGCGAGGGCGACTTTTCCGGCCACGAGACGGAGCTGATGGACCCGCTCTCGATCGACTACCGGGGATACACGGTCCACGAGCAGCCACCGGTGTCGCAGGGGGTCATCGTCCTGCTGGCGCTGCGGATCCTCGAGCAGTTCGACCTGACGAGCTTCGGTCCGGCATCGGCCGATACCATCCACCTGCAGATCGAGGCGCTCAAGCTCGCCTTCGCCGACCGGCTTTGCTACCTCGGCGACCATCGCGCCGTCGACGTTCCCGTCGCCTACCTCCTCTCGGAGGAGCACGCGCGCGAGCAAGCACGGGGCATCGATCCTGGTCGGGCAAGGCCGCTCGCCTGGCCGGGGAACGTCCAGCCGGACACGACGCACATGTGCGTCGCCGACGCCACCGGCAACATGGTCTCCTACATCCACAGCCTCTTCTCCGGCTGCGGGGTCGTGATGGGCCAGACCGGGGTGTTGATGAACAGCCGACTGCTGGGTTTCAACCTGATCGACGGCCATCCCAACTGCCTCGCCGGCGGCAAGCGCCCCATGCATACACTGAACAACTTCATCGTCTATCAGGGCGGGCAACCGAGATTCCTGGGCGGGACCCCGGGGGCACACTGGCAGGTGCAGACCAACCTGCAGACATTGAGCAACCTGCTGGACTTCGGCATGGCGCCGAACGAAGCCATCGACGCGCCGCGCTTCCTGATCGGCGACCAACTGGAGGTCGGAGACCCGACCGTGCGTCTCGAGTCGCGCGTCGGCGCGGAGGTCATCGAAGCGCTCCGCGCGCGCGGACATCGTGTCAACGTCGCCGACCCCTGGGGCGTCGGCAGCGGCACCAAACTCATCGCCCGCGATCCGGTCACCGCGATGTACATGGGTGCGGTCGAGCGCCGGAGTCCGGGAAACTCGGTACTGGGGCGGTAAGCCCGCTCGCGCCCCGACGG
>DATKRJ010000113.1:0-2399 GCA_035532355.1 Thermomicrobiaceae bacterium
CAGGTTGGTGACGCTGAGCCAGGCGCCGGCCTCGACGCCGCTGTCGAGCTCGATGTACTCGCGCAGCTTGAAGCCGAGCCGGTCCATCATGAAGCGTTTGTTGGCGGTGACGTCGGCGCACATCAGGTTGACGTGGTCGAGGCGCTCGACGGCGATGCCGTGCGGCAGGTAGCGCTGGGGCTGGTTCTTCAGCGTCGAGCGCAGCTCGTCGGTGGGCCGGTACGTCTCCGTCTCGTAGTACAGTTCCATGGCATGGCCGTCGGGGTCGGAGAAGCGGTAGGCGGGGCCGTGGCCGACGTCGCCCTCGTGCCAGTCCCGGCCGCAGCCGAGCGCCTCGAGCGCGGCGGCGCGGCGCTCCAGGGCGCGCGGGCTCACGGTGCGCCAGCCGGCGTGCCCCAGGCCGGCGTGCGCCGCCTCGGTGATGGCGAAGGTCGTCCGGTAATGGTCTCCCCAGCCGCGCAGGTAGACGGTCTGGCCCCGACGCGCGACCTCGCGCAACCCGAGCACCTCGGTGAAGAAGGTGAGGCTCTCGTCGGGGCGTGGCGTCAGCAGTTCGAGGTGGCCGAGGTGGGCGACATCGCGGATCGGCTCGTCGTCGGTTGAGACGTTGGGCGTGTCGGTCATGGTCTCTCCCCTAATGACTCAACCTGCACCGATGCTGGGTTCGTGATGAAGGAGCGAGCTCGGCGCGATGATCATGGTTGACGCCCAGATTCGGTCATCGGCCCGAGCCGTGCCCTCGTGGTAAGGGCGGGGGTTAGGGTGACCGATTTTCCGCGTCACCTCGATCATCGTGCCCGGCAACGATTCAGCCCGGGCGCGTCCGATATGGCAGTCGCGTACGTGCCGCCCTCATCCGAGGTCGCAGACCCAGGCGCGCGGCCCGCCGGGCCGCTCCGGCTGCCATCACTGATTGCCGCTCGGGTACGAGATCTCGTACCCCGCCCCACGCCGCGGAATCGACAGCGCCACCAGTCGCCGCGACTCGTCCAGCTCCGCCGCCAGCGTCGCCCGCGCCGCGCGGACCTCCTCCCGGCCGGTCGCCTGCTCGGGGACGCTAAGGGTCACGTAGGCCGTCTTGTCGTCCACCGCCACGTACTCGCGCGCCACCGGATCGCCGACCCACTCCGCGAGCGCCTCGCTCAGATCGACGCCGTGGGCGGTCAGCACCTCGACGCCCACCAGCCGCCCGCCCTCGCCGACATCGACGTACCCGGGCAGGTCGAGTCGCGCGACGGGGCGCCCGCGCTCGACGTCGAGCGTCAACCGTAGCGTGTTCTCCGCGGGACGGTAGCTGAGCCGCATGGTCTCCTCGATCCCGGTCGCCGGGCCTGCCACTGGGCCGGTGTTCGCCACCGATGCTAGCAGACCGCATACCCGCCGGGCGCGTCGATGCCGCGGAGCCGGAGAGCGCCGGCTCCGCGGAGGTCTTGCGTCGGCGGTGGATCAGTCGACCGGCAGCGAGATGGGAGGCTTCCAGGCGGGCTTGCGCTGCTCGTCGCGAATGGCCGGCTCACCCCGCAGCTTGGCCAGGTACTCGTCCAGCCGGTCGCTCAGGTCGGCGAAGGCCGCCCGCAGCGCCACCGTCGGGGCGGGACCGTCACCGTCGGCGGGCATCTCGCGATCGGGCAGACAGAGCACGAGCTTCGCGGTGTAGGTGTCGCTGCGCTGATGGTGCTCGAGGGTCACATCCAGGAGCTTGAGGTCGTCGGCGAAGTCCTCCAGGCGCCGATCGATGACCGCGGACTCGTGGTCCACACTCGCCCGCACGCCGTTGGTGATCAGACCGTGGTCGTGAAACCGGTATCTCACCGCGTTCCCTCGTTTCCACCGGGTCCGCGTCTGCCCGACGGCACCCGCCGCGGCCGCGACGCCGGGCCCAGATCGTACGCCGGACCGGGGACAGGCCCGGTCCCACCTGCATAATGCACCCGCGGACGCTGCAAAGGTGTGCCCGATGGACGCGTCTCCATGTCAACTCCGTGTTGATTGCCCGGGTGGGATCGGCGCACGCAGCCGCTGCCAGGTGGCCCGGCCACGCCCCAGCAGGTCGATCCGCCAGGCGAAGCGCACGGCCGTGGCCCAGCCGACCACGGCCAGCCCGATGATGGCGTAGGCCGTCAGTGGCAGCACCCGCAGCTGGTAGAAGCCCCGCAGCACCGGAACCCCCAGCACGACGCCGTACACGACCAGCAGCAGGCCGGCCAGGATCGTCGGCTTCCAGTCACCGTTCAGCGGGTTGGCCGCCACCCAGGCATCGTTCGGCGGCTGCGCGAACGGAATCAGCACCAGCCCGCACAGCATCGTCGTCGTGGTGAGCGCGCTCTGCGCGGCGGGCACGTCGCCGCCCGAGATCGTCAGATAGAACAGGTAGACGATCAGGCCAAAGGCAGCGATCG